>CAZTGY010000317.1:0-3771 GCA_964613445.1 uncultured Chromatiaceae bacterium
GAGTTCACCCGAATCATCATCGGTGAAGCGGATCGCCTGACCTCCCTGACCGACAGCCTGCTCGGACCCGTTCGCCGGCCGCAACGGCAGGACGTGAACGTGCACGAAGTGCTGGAGCGGGTCGTGACGCTCATCGCGAGTGAGCACCGGGAAGGCATCAAGCTGATCCGGGACTACGACCCGAGCCTGCCATCGCTGTCCGCCGATCCCGACCAGTTGATGCAGGCGCTGCTGAACATCGCCCGGAACGCGGTGCAATCCATAACGCAGGAGGGGCACGTGATCTTCCGCACCCGTGCCCTGACCAACTTTCCGATCGGCTCAATTCGCCACAAGCTGGTGCTGAGCATAGAAATCGAGGACAACGGCCCCGGCGTGCCCGTTGACCTTGCCGAATCCATCTTCTACCCGTTGGTTACCGGGCGGCCCGACGGGACCGGCCTTGGCCTGCCCATTTCCCAGGACCTGGTGAGCCGCCATGGCGGCCTGATCGAGTTCCAGTCCCGGCCTGGCAGGACCCTCTTCACGGTGCGGCTGCCGGCCATGGCGCCCCCGCCGGAGGCCGCATGAACGCCCGGCAGCTCACCGTCTGGGTCGTGGACGACGATGCCTCGGTACGCTGGGTGCTGGACCGGGCGCTGAACAACGAGGGCATGAACCCCCGGACCTTCGAGTCCGCCGACAGCCTCTTCGAAGCGCTCCGCACCGAGCAGCCGGACGTGCTGATTTCCGACGTGCGCATGCCCGGCACTGACGGCATGGAAGCCCTGCGCCGGATCGTCAAGGATGGCTACTCGTTTCCGGTGATCGTCATCACCGCCCACGCGGACCTGGACAGTGCGGTGGCGGCCTACCAGGGCGGCGCCTTTGAGTACCTGCCCAAGCCCTTCGACGTGGACGACGCGGTGGCGCTCGTGCGCCGTGCTGCGCGCTTTGGTCCGCGGATCACCGGCGGCCAGGTGGAGCCCGACCGGCCGGTGCCAACGATGATCGGCCGGGCGCCGGCGATGCAGGAAGTGTTCCGTACCATCGGCCGGCTCTCCCGGTCGAGCATGACTGTGCTCATCACGGGAGAATCCGGCACCGGCAAGGAACTGGTGGCGCGGGCCCTGCACGAGCACAGCCCCCGCGCCCAGCAGCCCTTCATTGCGCTCAATACGACAGCCATCGCGTCCGAGCTGCTGGAGTCGGAACTCTTCGGGCATGAGCGGGGCGCATTCACGGGGGCCGACAGCCGGCGCATTGGCCGTTTCGAGCAGGCGGACGGGGGCACCCTGTTCCTGGACGAGATTGGCGACATGTCCCCGGCGCTCCAGACACGCCTGCTCCGCGTGCTGGCCGAGGGCGAGTTCTACCGCGTGGGCGGCCAGGTGCCGATCCGGGTGGACGTTCGCGTGATCGCGGCCACCAACCAGGAACTGACGGCGGCCGTGCAGTCGGGCAGGTTTCGTGAGGACCTCTTCCACCGGCTCAACGTCATTCACATCGTCACGCCACCGCTCCGGGAGCGACGGGACGACATCCCGCTCCTGCTGGACTTCTACCTGCGGGAGGCCGCCCGGGAACTGGGCACCCCCCCGAAGCGGATCACGCCGGAGGCACTGAGCCTGCTGGTCAGCTTCGACTGGCCCGGCAACGTCCGCCAGCTCGTCAATGCCTGCCGCCGGCTGACCGTCACGGCGCCGGGCGCCGAGATCCGCCCGGAAGACATCCCGGACGAACTGGGCGGCCAGGCCGGAACCCGGGTGAGTTCAGCCGACTGGTCGCTGCGCCTGGCGCGCTGGGCCGAGGATGCCCTGCAGGATCCCGACCCGAAGCCTCTGCTCGATACCGCCCTGCCGGAGTTCGAACGGACGCTCATTGCCGTGGTCCTGGCCCACGCCCGGGGGCATCGGCAGGACGCGGCGAAGCTGCTGGGGTGGGGGCGCAATACCCTTGCCCGGAAGATCCGGGAGCACGGCCTGGAGTAGTCGAGCGGACGGCCCTATCTTATTGTTTCAAAAGGCGATCCCGTATCGCCATTAAACATCACTATATAGTCAGTAGAGTTGACAGTTAACCGGCGGTGCCGACGGCGGACCCGATCATTGGGGCTGCCGGCTGGGTGCCGGTTGCCAGGCTGCCGACCAGGTCCCCGACGTTCCGGAGTCCGTGCCGGCGGAGGTAGTCCGCGATGCCCCCATTGATCGCCCGGCAGACCAGGGGGTCGTAGAAGAGCGCGGTACCGATCCCCACGGCCGACGCGCCGGCAATGAGGAACTCCAGCGCGTCGCTGGCGGTCGTGATGCCGCCCTGGCCGATGATCGGAATCTTGTGGGGCGCGGCTTCCTGGTACACCTGCCAGGTCTTCAGCAGGGCGATCGGCTTGATGGCCGGCCCTGACAGGCCGCCCTGCACATTGGCCAGCACCGGCCGGCGCTGCTCCACGTCCACGGCCATGCCCATGAGCGTGTTGATGACGGCGAACGCGTCCGTGCCGGCCTCGATGCACCGCCGGGCGTTCTCCCGGATGTCGGTCTGGTTGGGGGACAGCTTGGTGATGAGGGGCTTCTTCGTCGCCTTCCGGCAGGCCGCCACCACCCGCGCCGACACGTCCGGGTAGTTGCCGAAGGCCACGCCGCCTTCCTTGACGTTCGGGCAGCTGATGTTGATCTCGATGGCATCGATGGCCGAGTCGTCGAAGCGCCGGCAGACCTCCACGTACTCCTCGATCGTGGAGCCGCAGGCGTTGGCGATGAAGCGGGTTTCGCTGAAATCCAGGGAGGGCAGGATGCGGCTGACGACGGCATCCACGCCCGGGTTTTGCAGGCCGATGGCGTTCAGCATGCCCATCGGCGTCTCGGCGATCCGGTGGGGCTCATTGCCCAGCCGCGGGTGCAGGGTAGTGCCCTTGAGGACGATGGCGCCGGCATCCCGGTTCGAGAAGCCGGCCACCCGTGTGTATTCTTCGCCGAACCCGACGCAGCCCGAGAGCAGCACGATGGGCGACGCGAAGGGGAGCCCGCAGAACGTGGTGGCGAGCAGGCTGGAATCGGCAGCGGAGGCTGGAGACACGGCTGTGTTCAATCTGATTCTGTTTCGTCCGGAGATCCCTCCGAACACGGGCAACATCATACGCCTCTGCGCCAACACGGGGACCGCGCTGCACCTGGTGAAGCCCATCGGCTTCACCCTGGAGGATGCGCAACTGCGCCGCGCCGGCCTCGACTACCACGAATGGGTGACGGTACGGGAGCACGACAACCTGGACGACTGCCTCGGGAGCCTGGGCAGGCCACGACTATTCGCTGCTTCCAGCCGGGGCACGCGGCTCTATACCGACCCTGACTTGGCCCGGGGCGATGCGTTCCTGCTGGGACCCGAAAGCAGCGGGTTGCCGGCCGACATCCTGGCCGCACTGCCCCCGGAGCAGGTCCTCCGCATTCCCATGCGCACCCAGGCACGCAGCCTGAACCTCTCGAACGCGGCGGCGGTCCTGCTGTACGAGGCCTGGCGGCAGCTGGCCTTCGCCTGAGTCTTGTCGGCTACTCGGGCTTGAGCGCCCGCGCCATGAGCGCCATGACCGCGTCCTGGGGCGACACGTTCTCTTCCAGCACCCGGTACACCTGCTCGCAGATGGGCATCTCGAGCTTCAGCCGCCCGGCCACCGCCCGCACGGCGCTGGCGGCGAACTGGCCCTCGACCACCTGGCCGATGCTCGTCGCTGCCTCGGCCGGCGTCTGGCCCCGCGCGATCGCGAGGCCGAAGCGCCGGTTGCGGGACTGGTCGTCG
>CAZTGY010000318.1:0-3770 GCA_964613445.1 uncultured Chromatiaceae bacterium
GCCTCGATTTCGTCGGGAGTGAACCGTAGCGCGTCGCCTGCACGAAGCATGATGTGTGGGCACTCATGGGCTGTGAGCGTTCAGCTTAGCAGCGCCGCATGTCCGTGCAACCCCGGGGAGTCCACCGCCTCCCCGAACGGGGACAGGTGTTCCCTCTGCTCGTCTTTTGGAGAAAACACCATGTCCCTTGAGAAGCCCCGTCCTCGCTCCCGGCGCACCAGCATCGAGTCCGAGGAAGAGCGTGCCTGGGTCGGCTTCTATCGGCGCGTCGGCCGTGATCCGGCCATCGCGACCGAAGTCGTGGCCCAGCTCGAGTCCGATCAGGAAATGAAGCGCACCCACCTGGCCTTGTACCTGTGCTGCAAGGAATCCCTGCGCCGGCACAAGGCGCGCCAGGCACGCCACCAGCGCATCGGTCAGTTCGTCCGCTGGCTATGCCACGGCTTGTTTGTCCAGCCCTGGCGCAGTCTGCAGGCGGGTTTGCGGCACGGCCGCGACGTCGCCGTCGAATGCCTGCCCGAAGTGGCCAAGGAACCGGCCGTGGCCCAGGTGCACCGCCTGGCCGGAGAGGCCGAGTTCGCGACGGCACACGCGGCTTTCGAGCAGCAGGCCACCTCGCCGGCGGCCGATACGGCAGCAGCGTCAGCCGAGACCCAGGGCTCATCCGGCACCAAGGCATCGCGCGCCGCCTGACCCGAGAAGCGCCGGGCCATCACCGGCCCGTCGTGTGATGCGGCAAACCCGTCGCCGCATCCGGATCGTCGAACGCCCACGCCCGCTGTTCACCCAGCGGTGCGTGCGGTGCTCGCTCCGATCCCACCCCCACTTGCACGCCCGCGATTGCCTGCGAGGCGACCGCGCCTGACACCGAGACCCGCCGATGCACGACCCGCGCCCCGTCGAGTCCCAATCCGCCCGCCGATTTGCCCCTGGCATGCCGGTCCGTTTTTCCAGCAATGAAAGGAAGCCATTGATGATCACCATCACCGCCATCCTGAATGCCATCGAAGCGCACGCTGAGTGCGCCATCGTCCCAGAGCTTCGCCTCATCAAGAAGGAAGTCGAGAAACTGCGCCCGTCCCTCTACCCGGATGACCAGGAGCACGCGGACGCCCTGCTGCTGAAGCTGGACCGCCTGCTGTCCGACCAGATCGTCGTCTCGGATGACGTAGTCGTCGAGCCAGTCTTCCAGCCGGCAATGCAGGCGGCCTGAATCGCGCTGCATTACACCAGCCGCCCTTCGAGGCCGCAGGCCATCCCAACCCCGTGGGGCTCAGACCCTGCGGGTGTCGGCTCCCGCGCCATTTCGAAAGGATCCCGACATGAATAAGGTGAGCATCAATCCGGAGCAGCAACGCTACGTGGTCGATTGCGTCGTGGGTTACAGTTGCCTCGGCTTTGCCAACGCCCGCGATCACGCCAACCAGATCGCCCACAAGCTGGGCCGCCCCGACTTGGCGTTCGCGGAGGGCGATTACGCCACGATCGCCGGTTACGAAAAGTACTGCAACGCCGTCGAGGCCTGGAGCCGGTCCCCGCTGACGCGCACGACCTACTTCGATCCCGGCACCGATGCGAAGGCCGCCAAGGTCCTGGAATCCTGTCGTACCCATGAGCGCAAGATCCGCCTGATCCTCGGCGACACCCGCACTGGTGAACCCTGGCTCGAAGAACATGATGTCGTCGGCCGAATCGGCCGCTCGACCGGGAGCCTGAAGGTCCCCTTGCTGATAGAGGCCGGAGAATGCGGCGGTGCCGCCATCCTGTGCGCCTGCCTCCTCGTCATCATCGACTGGCGGTCGGGCGATTTCCTGTATCGTCACGCTGCGTACCGGGAAGCCGACCTGAGCATCCGGCCGTCGGGCAATGCCGACCGGCCCTGGGACGTTCTGCGGCGCAGTGAGGTCGTCGCCAGTTTCGGGGACATCGGTCAGGCCGGCGCGTACCTCGCTTTCATGCGCGGCGCGACCATCGAGCCGCGCCTCTTCCAGTGATTCCGATGACGTTGATCGACAAGGCGACGTCTCCCCGACAGCACCGCCGGGGAGACAGTGGCCCGCCGAGGGCCTGCCACGCTACGCCGCCAGACGGCACTGCGCGTATTCGCGGTCGATGAGCCAGTGCAGGAACCGGGTTTCCTGGGAGACGCCCCAGTAGTGCGCCTTGCACCGGGCAATATAGGCGTCCAGGTCATCGAGCGTGCGGATGCCCACCGGCTTGATGTCGGTGATCTTCCGAAAGCGCTCGATCTCCCGGCGAGTCAGTCGAATCTGCGAGCCGAGGCGGATCATGGTCGTTCTGCAAGAAGGCTTGAGTGCTCATCTTGACCAAATCGTCCACGCTTGTCGCGGGTTTTGCGCCAGTGACGCAAGAAATTTGTCTGGTGCCAATGGGCTGACATTCCAGTCGCACTGGAGTGCGATCCGGCACTTTTCGCGTCCCGTCTCGCCGCACGCTCTCGGAGAGCGGTGGCAGTCCACCACCCAAGCGCCATGCACAAGCCCACCGGATTCCAGCCGGTTGAACATGGCATCCCCTCCTCTCCCTTGAGCCCATCCGCCCGATGCCGGAAACTGATCGGGCAACCATGCATTCCATCGTCGGATGGAATCCGGCCCTTGGCCGGCGTCGCAGTCGATACCTGCCTCATTCATCGTGCCGGCCAATGTCATCCATTCGTCCGCACATTCATCCCAAGCGGGGACCTCGTCCCCCTCGGGATCGGCGTTTCCGCTTTTCTTTCGTGGAGAACGCCATGGATCTCTCTGCTTTGTCCCGTGCCGATCTGGTCAGCGAATTGCTCTCGCCCCTGGTATGCGCATCGGGCGCCACCCCCCTGCATGTCAGCGATGCCGTGGCCCAGATGGGCATGCTCGGCACTGCCGACACCGTCTTGGCCCATCGCCTGAACGTCGCCCGAGAACTGCTGCTGCGCGAGTTGCGAGAGCAGATGCGCAACGGTCCGCTGATGACTTCGCCGCAGATCCTGCGCGACTGGCTGCGCCTGTACTGCGCGAAGCTGGAAAACGAAGTGTTCCTGGTACTCTACCTGGACGCCCAACATCGCCTGATCGAGGCCGAGGAGTTGTTCCGCGGTACCCTGACCCAGACCAGCGTTTATCCCAGGGAAGTGGTCAAGGGAGCGCTCGCCCGTAACGCCGCGGCACTCGCCGTCGCCCACAATCACCCCTCGGGGGAAGCCGAGCCGTCACGGGCCGATGAAATGCTGACCCAGACGCTGAAGTCGGCACTGAACCTGGTGGACGTGCGGGTCATCGACCATTTTGTCGTGGCCGGCGACCGCGTGATCTCGTTCGCGGAACGTGGGTTGATATAGCGCCATGCGCCGCCCGCCTACCGTTCCGTGTCCGACCCTGGGCAGCCTGCCCGCCTCCAGAGGGGCGGGCTGCTTCCTCAGTCACGTGAAGGGGCCATCATGCCGGTGAAAACCCTTTCACATTGCCCCCTCTGCGCAGGTGACGGCGTGCTGTTGGGTACGCTGGGCCGCCTGCGCTGGTTCCGTTGTCGCGACTGCGGCATGAACTTCAGTCGTCAGACTGGCACGCGTCCCAAGACCAAGTCGACGTCTCATCAAGAGGAAGGAGAACCGCATGGAAACGCCCGCCGTGGAAAGCCTGCGAGCGCAGGCTGAATCGCTGGCCTCGTTATCGATCTCGCACCTGAGTCCAAGCACCCGCCTGAAACTGGCCGATGGCGAGTTGTCGGTCAACGCCTATCCGACCGACTGCGGTGGCGTCATTTATGTCGGT
>CAZTGY010000319.1:0-3751 GCA_964613445.1 uncultured Chromatiaceae bacterium
CCCGAACGCGAAGATCACCGCATTGGTGTGCAGGGGCCGCAGGCGGCTGAAGGTCAGCCAGGGGACCTCGAAATTGAGGGAGGGCCACAGCAGCTGGGCAGCAACCAGGGTGCCGACCAGCATGCCGACGACGCCCCACACGACAGCCATCAGGGCGAACTGCCGCACTACTCGGTCGTTGTACAACTCGCTTGCAGGGGCCACGGCTTGCTCCGGAATTTTGCGCAGCGCACCCTAACCACTACGGTGGGCAGGCAAAATAGGTAGTTTCTCGGACTTTTCACTGGGCGAGGCCAGCCCGACACTGATGCCTCTGACCCGGGGGACAGCGTTAATTTTGCCATAGTTCGCCGCAGCCGGGGCAAGGCAACGTGCCGGGCGGTCGTGCTAGCCTTGCGCGAAGTTGCCGGCAAGGTCATCTGAGAACCGAAGGAGAACACCCGCATGGCTGCCAAGAACATCCTGGTCGTCCCGACCGACTTTTCCGAAAGGTCACTGACCGCGCTGCCCTGGGTCCGGAAGATGGCCGAAACGATGCAGGCCGATATCCGCTGCATCTACGTAGTCGAGGAGCCGCAGATCTACAGTACGCTCGACATGGGCCCGGTCGCCGTGCCGTCGGTGACCGAACTCGTGAAGAGCGCGGAAGGGCACCTCGATTCGTTCATCAAGACCAACATCAAGGCCTTTGGCAGCGCGCCGAAGGCCTCGGTGCTGGTGGGCAGGCCCGCCGAGGAGATCGTGAACTACGCCAGGGAGAACGACGCCGCGATGATCATCATGACGACCCACGGGTACAGCGGCGTCAAGCACCTCCTGCTGGGCAGCACGACCGAGGGAGTCCTGCGGAACGCGAGCTGCCCGGTGCTCTCCATCCGCACGGCCTGAGCAGGCGGGCCTACTCCGGCGCCGCCACCGGCAGCCGGGCGTCCATCACCAGCCCACCGCCCTCCCGCAGGCTGGCCCGGACGCTGCCCCCGTGGGCCGCGAACACCCGGCGCGCGATGGCGAGGCCAAGGCCCGTCCCCTCCCCCGGCACCGCGGGGCCCGGGACCCGGAAGTACGGCTCGAAGATCTGCTCCAGGAGTTCCGCCGGCACGCCGGGACCCCGGTCCGCGACGGTCAGCCGGATGTCGTCACCGGAGCGCACGGCGCCGACCTCGACGCGGGAGCCGCGGGGAGCGTAGCGGATCGCATTGCGCAGGATGTTCTCGACCGCGCTGCGGAGCAGTTCGGGATCGCCCACCACCAGCAGCTCCTGGCTGGTGCGGACCTCGAGCTGGCATTGCCGGGCCCCGGCCTCGACCTCCTCGTCGCGGCACAGTTCCGCGACCAGCTCGTCGAGCCGGACCAGCCGCTGGGCAACCGTGCCGGCGGCGCCGAGCCGCGAGTACCGCAGCAGGTCGCCAATGACCCGGTCCATGCGCTGGATCTCCCGCTCCACCCGCTCCGTCTCTGCCGGACTGGCTCCCGGGCGCCGGGCCGCCAGCGCCGTGGCGGCGTTCAGGCGGGCGAGGGGTGAGCGCAGCTCGTGGGACAGCTCGGCCATCAGGCGTTCCCGGCCGGCAATCAGCTCCTGGAGCTGGGCCGCCATGGAATTGAAGTCCGCGGCGAGCGCCCCGAGCTCATCGCGCCGCGCGGCGATGCTCTGCGGCACGCGGGCGTCGACCCGGCCCCGGGCCAGCTCCCGCACGGCGACCTGCAGCCGGGCCACCGGCCGGCCGACGGTGCGCGCGATCAGCCAGGCCACGGAGCCGATGACCAGGAGTGCCACGACGCCCAGCCCCAGCGCCGTGGCCGGGCTGCCCCAGAGCTTGATCTCGTTGGGCAGGACCAGGAAGGCGTAGGCCGCGCCATCGGGCCCGATCAGCTGCGGGGCGAGGCGCACGGGCCGGTAGTTGCGCGACGGGGTCTCCGCCGGGCCGACCACGGACTGGCGCACGAAGTTGGCGTACTCGGGAGGCACCTCCCGCCCCAGGATGTCGCGGCTCTCGCTGTCGAGGACCAGGATGACGACGCCCTTGGGAACGGCGGCACTGAGCAGCCAGCGCTGGAGGCCCGGCCTGCCCTCGGCCGCCAGCACCGCGGCGGCCTCGCGGCCCAGCGGGCTCTGGCGCGTGGCCGCGTAGTTCCGCAGCTGGCTCGAGGCGACGAGCCCGACGCTGACGACACCCAGGAGGACGAAGGCCACGAGCGCGATGCTGACGTAGAGCGCGATGCGCCAGTACAGCCGGCGGAAGCCCAGCTCCACGGGTCACCCCGGCCCGCTGGCGTCCCGGGCGGAACCCGGGTCCAGCACATAGCCGTGGCCCCGGAGGCTGCGAAGGCAGTCGCCCGCCACGCCGGCGGCGGACAGCTTGCGGCGCAACTTGCTCACGAGCGTGTCGATGCTGCGGTCGTAGGCCTCCATGGGCCGGTCCAGCGCCAGCTCGGTGAGCCGCGCGCGGGACAGCACCTCGCCGGGACGGCGCATGAGATGCTCGAGGACGCGCATTTCGGCGGCGGTCAGTGAGACGGGCGCTTCACGGGCGAGCAGCTCCCGGCGCCGGAGGTCGAGCCGTAACGGCCCCACCACCAGATCGTCCATCGCGCCCCGGCTGGCGCCCCGCTCGCCACCCCGGTAGCGCTTCAGCACCGCCTGGATGCGCGCGGCCAGCTCGAGGGGATTGAACGGCTTCGGCAGGTAGTCGTCGGCGCCGCCCAGCAGCCCGATGATCCGCTCGGACTCCTCGCCACGGGCCGTCAGCATGACCACCGGCAGTTCGTGGCTTGCGCGCAGGCGCTTCAGGACCTCGAAGCCGCTGATGCCGGGCAGCATGACGTCGAGCACCAGCAGATCGGGCGGCGCATCCGCCACCCGCGCCAGCGCCGCCTCGCCGTCGTGGACGACGGCCACGCTGAAGCCCTGCAGTTCCAGGAACTCCCGGAGCATGGCCGCCAGGGCCTCGTCGTCATCCACGAGCAGGAGGCGGCCACCGTCGGGCCGGGACTCCTTCATGGCGGCGGCCGCCTGCGGTTTACTGACGCAGGAAGGGGTGCAGTCACCCGGCGTTGGCCGACGTTTACCCACTGTTGACGCAGGCAGATCGTTCCCCGCCCTAGACTGCCGGCCACCCGCACATCCCCGGAGCAGCCCGCATGACCAACGAGGCCACGACCAGCGTCAGGACCAGCAACAACGCCCTGGTAAACCTCATGTACCGACCGCCGTGGGTCGGCCTTCTGGCCTTCGTGATCGTCTTCGTGGTCCAGGCACTGGGTCATACGGTCATGATCGTGATGGAAGATGTCTGGCCAGGCCAGAACTATATCTACGAATCGGCCTTCGCGATGGGCCTGCTCGGCGCCGTCCTGCTGTTCATCGGCATGAAGAGCGCCAACGAGGTCTCCGCCACCTGGCTCGGCTTCTGGGCCGGCACCTTCCTGTGGACGGGCTGGATCGAGTTCTCCTTCGTCTGGTCCGGCAACTACCTGGGCGTCCCCGACCTGATGGACCCGAACGTGCCGGGGCAGATCGCCACGAAGGCCGAGTACCTGGTGATGATGTCCTCGCTCGGCATCATGGGCGCCACGCTCGCGTACTTCATGCTGAACAAGGAGACCAAGTGCAACTTCTTCATCTGGTTCCAGCGTAACCTGGGCCTGAAGACCGGCAAGCCGAACCCGGGCCACGAGCGCAACTTCGCCGCGATCACGGCGCTGGAGACCATCTACGTCGTCTGGTTCTTCTACCTCTTCCTGCTGTTCCTCT
>CAZTGY010000320.1:0-3728 GCA_964613445.1 uncultured Chromatiaceae bacterium
ACCGGGGCGTCCGTGGCCGCGCTGACGATCTATGACATGTGCAAGGCCCTCTCCCACGACATCGTCATTGCCGACGTCCGGCTCGTGGCCAAGACCGGCGGCAAGAGCGACTTCGCAGCGGACCGTACCGGTCCCGACACCCCGCGCTGACGGGTATGACGGTCCCGCCGATGCACCCGCTGCTCCGGGGGCTCGTCCTTGCCGGGGGGCAGAGCCAGCGCATGGGCGGGGACAAGGCAGCGCTGGAGGTCGGCGGGCGGACGCTGCTCGCCCGCAGCGTCGAGCTCCTGCAACCGCTCGTCGCGTCCGTGCACGTGGGCATCCGGGCCGACCAGGCCTGCGACCAGCTCCGGCGGCAATTTGCCATCCTGGTCGACGAGCCGGCCGTGGCCGGCCCGGCCGCCGCGCTGGCGGCCGCCTGGAGGCACGATCCGGCCTGCGCCTGGCTGGTCCTTGCCTGCGACATGCCCGCCCTCGGGCGGGAAGGGCTGGAGGCGCTCATTGCCGCCCGCGATCCGGCCCGGGGCGGCACCGCCTGGCGCGGCCTGGACGGCGAACTGCCCGAGCCGTTGTGCGCCATCTGGGAACCCGCTACGCTCGCTCGCCTCGCAGCAGGGGCCAGGGAGGCCGGCAACGGTCCCCGCAACCCGAAGCTGAGCCCGCGGGCCCTGCTCGCTGCCGCTGATCCACTGCTGCTGAATCCGGGCCGGCCTGAGACATTGCTCAGCGTCAACACGCCTGCCGACCTGCACCGTTACCTGGAACACACGCATGGCCACAAGCCGTAAGAAGCCCCCACGCAAGCCATCCCGCGATGCCGCGGAAGCCGCCGTCCGCACGCTGCTGGCCTACATCGGCGAGGATCCGGAGCGTGGCGGGCTGAAGCGCACGCCGGCCCGGTTCCTGGGTGCCTATGAGGACTGGTTCGCCGGCTACCGGGTCGATCCCCATGAGCTCCTGGGAACCTCGTTCCAGCAGGTCGAGCACTATGACCGGCTCGTCGTGCTCGCCAACGTGGATTTCGAGTCCCATTGCGAGCACCACGTGGCCCCCGTGATCGGCCGCGCCCACGTGGCCTACCTGCCGGACCGCCGCCTCGCCGGCATCAGCAAGCTGGTGCGCGTCGTCGAGGCCTTCACCCGGCGGCTCATCGTGCAGGAAAAGGTCACGGCGGCCATCGCCCGGTGCATCCACCAGGTGCTGGAGCCGCGTGGCGTGGCCGTCGTCATCGAGGCCCAGCACCACTGCCTGACCACCCGGGGCGTGCATCGCGACAACGTCTGGATGACGACGAGCGAGATGCTCGGCGCGTTCAAGGACGATGACCGGATCCGCACGGAGTTCCTCGGTGCGATAGACCGGACCGGACGCTGACCGCGCCAATGACCAAGCTCGTGTTCCGCTGTGCCGCTGACGTCAAGGCCTATGAAGGCCAGGAAATCGGCGTGTCCGACTGGATCCTGGTGGACCAGGACCGCATCAACCGCTTTGCCGATGCCACCGAGGACCACCAGTGGATCCACGTGGACGTGGAGCGCGCCAGGCGCGAGCTGCCCATTGGCACGACCATCGCCCACGGCTACCTGCTGATCTCGCTGATGCCGAAGCTCCTGGACACCTTCGTGGAGTTCCAGTGCCTGAAGCGCGTGATCAACTACGGACTCAACGAGGTCCGCTTCAAGAACATGGTGCCGGCCGGCAAGCCCGTCCGCATGCGGGGCAGGCTGAAGTCAGCCCGCCAGCGGGCGGGCGGGACGCAGGTGATCCTCGAGAACACCATCGAGATCGAGGGCGAAAGCAAGCCTGCCTGCACCAGCGAGACCCTGGTGCTCTACTTATGCGAAACGTAGGAGCGCCTGCCGGCGCGCCACCTGTTGGTCGCGCCTGAAGGCGCTCCTACTGGCGAAGGGTCTCGAGCAGGGCCGCATGCTGTTCCGGCGTGGCGGCCACCAGCATGTCGGTGCTGCCCGCGTGGAAGTCGTCGAAGCCCTCGAAGCGCCGGCCATCCAGTCCCGAGGCGGTGCCCCCGGCCTGCGTCACGATGAAGGCCATGGCTCCCCAGTCCAGCAGGTCGGCGCTGTTCGACGCGTAAGCCGCCAGCCGCCCCGTGAACAGGTCATTCAGGTTGTCGAAGCGGCGCCGCGGGTCGTCGTCCTCGACGATGTCGAAGGCATCCCAGTCCTGCCGCAGCCGGGCGAGGGCGTCCCCGGCCTGGTAGGTGACGCACACCGGGCTGCCGGGCACGGTGGCCAGCGGCGACAGGTCCCCGAGCTGGCGGGCGTTGCGGCCGCCCGTGAAGGCGCCATGGCCCCGGACGGCCAGGTAGAAGCGCTCCCGCACGGGCATGTAGCTGATCGCTGCCTGCAGCCGGCCCCGGTGCGTGATGGACAGGATGATGTCCCAGCCCGGCCGCTGGTTCTTGTAAAGGAAGGTCCCGTTGATCGGGTCCAGCCAGACCGAAGTTTCCGCCCGGGCCGGGAAATAGCGGGCATTCCGCGACTGGTCCTGCTCCTCGCCGAAGAAGCCCGCAGCGGGAAAGCGGGCGAGCGTGGCGACCTCGATGAAGGTCTGGACGCCCTGGTCGGCGTCGGTGATGGCCTGCACCCAGGGGTTCTGGCCCGGCTTCCCGTCCGGCCCGGAAATCCTTGGCTGGATCTCCCGCGCATAGTCTCCGGCGGTCACCAGGACCGGGAGGTAGAACTCGACCATGTCGACGATGGCCGGTTCCATGGCGTCGCTAGCGTGCGAGGCGGGCCTGCAAGGAACCCAGGTAGTCCCGCACGCGCCGCGCATTCACGCCCATGTCGCCTCGTCCTACGCGGGACTTGGAGCGCACATCGACGCGCGTCTGGTCCCGCCCTGGCTGGATGCGGATCACGACATCGTCCTTGAACCGTACCCAGCCGGTTTCGGCAGTGGCCTCGATGCGCCCCTCGGCCTCGTTGGCATCCACCAGCCTCCAGCCTTTCTCGGCGACCACCTCGCGCGCCGCGGCGAAGACGACGTTGGCGGGCTGGTTGACGAGGAGGGGCTGGAGGTCCGGAAACGCCTTCTTCTGGGCGGCGGCGGCCTCCGGTCCGGAGCCTGGTCCTGCGTACTCCGGCGGGTTCTGTGCGTCGACCATCCGGAGCGGCACCACGGCGACGAAAACTGGCGGGTTCTCGGTGTCGGTGGTGATGTCGTGGATGCCTGGCGCGCCACGCGCCTGGCCAATGACCATGCCATTGTTGGCCGTGACAGCCAGGCTGGCGAGCAGGGCGAGCCAGGTGGCCGGTGTGGACGCCGTGCCCGCCGTGCCGCCGCTGCGGAGCAGTCCGAGCCCCGCGGTGACCAGCGCGACGACCAGCAGCAGGCTGCCCAGCGCATAGGCGCCCATGCTCTGAAACGGCGAGAGAAATCCTGCCCGTGCCCCGATGCCGGACAGGGCGGCGAGACCGATGCCGATCCCTTCGTCCGGGACGACGGCACCACCCAGTACCTGCGCTGGGAAGTGCGGCCCTGGCTGGACCAGACCGGCACCGTGGGCGGTCTGCTGGTCTTCAGCGAAGACATCACCGCCAGCCTGGCGGCCCAGGCCGCTCTGGGAGAGAGCGAGGCGCGCTTCCGCCAGCTGGCCGAAAGTATTCACGAGGTCTTCTGGCTCACCGACCTCAACAAGGGAACCATCATCTATATCAGTCCCGGATACGAGTCCATCTGGGGTCGCAGTTGCGAAAGCCTCTATCAGC
>CAZTGY010000321.1:0-3727 GCA_964613445.1 uncultured Chromatiaceae bacterium
GTCGTCCTGGATCGCTCCATCGAGTGGAGCAAGTACGCGCTCTACCGGCACGAGGACCCCCACAACCGGTTCACGGTCGTCAAGGGCAACTGCGACATCTACTGCTGCGACAGCGAGGCCTGCCCGGTGTACGGGGAGTTCCGCTGCATACCGGGCTTCGATGCAGTCTGGGCCAGCGTGTCGGCGGCGCTCACCCGGGCCTAGGCAATGACCCACCCGCACTGGTAACCGTCGAAGGCCAGGGGCACGCCGATCTGCTGGAAGTACTGGGCGACGAACATCGCCTTGCCGGCGATGCCCTGGTCCTCCAGCAGCACGAAGTTCTCGGGGCCGGAACGGAAGCCCCGCAGGGCGTGGAAAGAATCGTCCACCACCACGAGCGTACCCGGCGTGAGGGCCGGAGCGATGGCGCAGAGTTCCTTCAGGTGGTGGAGGGCGCTGGGCACCGGGTTGGCGGGATCCCAGTCGAAGGAGTCGAGATAGAGCAGGTCGATCTGCCGTCCGGCGGCCCGCAGCTCCCGGCCGAAGCGCTGCAGGAACGGCACGCTGTCTTCGTTGAAGACCTGGGTGCGGGCACCGACGATCGATCGGGCGTAGGCACAGGACGCGGGGTTGATGTCCACCGTGTACACGTCGCCAGCCTGGGCCTCCGCAAAGCGATCGAACATGTACGTGCTCTGCCCGTCGCCCTCCCAGTTGTCGCTCTGCCGCGCACAGCCGGTCTCGATGATGAGGTGACCCCCGGCCTTCCGGCGTGCGAGGTAGTCGAAAGTCGCGCGAAACGTATCCCGGCGCGGTCCCAGCCGCGGCGCCCATTGCTGCTCGAATTGTTCCAGGAAAGTCATCGGGGGATCGCCTGCCAATGCAGCCCGCCGGGCCAGCACAGGTTGGCATTCTAGCGGCAAAGGTCTAGTCCATCAGGCCCTTTTCCCGCAGGCACCGGCAGATCCCGCCCACGGAATGCAGCGACATCAGTTCCTCCGCGGTGAAGCGGACGTTGAACATCGATTCGACCTGCAGCAGGACTTCCATGTTCTTCAGCGAGTCCCAGCCCGGCGTGACGTCCAGGCCGGAGTCCAGGTCCAGCGGCGCGTTCGCGGTGCCGAGCACGGGCGCGATGGCTGCCAGCAGGTCGCTAGGCGTCGGCGCCATCGCGGCTCCGGAGGACCAGTTCCGTCACGTCCCCGGCCGCGATGCCGCCGGGAAGTTGCCGGGTGAGGGAGAAGCCGGACGGGGCAGAACTGCCGAGCCGGACCTGCGGATCCTGGCTGGTGCTGATCCAGGCCCGGTGCGGCAGGGCAGTGGCATCGGCGGGCAGCCGGACGAGCGGGGTGGTTGTCAGCTGGAAGGCCTGCTGGCTGAAGCGCGCCAGCCGGGCGCCGGCGACGGCGACCGCGTCGCCGTTGACCACCGGCGCCAGCGTTTCGAGGCACAGCGCCCTCAGCGGCCCCGCAATGTGCACGCCGTCGCCGAGCCAGCCGGGCGCGGTGACAAGCCCGTCGTCGACCATGTCGTAGAACAGGGTGGCGAACCGGAAGCAGGGATGCCCGGCGGTGGCGATGGCGTGGCACGCGCGCGAAAACAGGTGAGTCAGGACGTTCCGCGTGATGGTGTCGCCGGTGGTGGGGAACTCGGCGTTGTCCGCGGTGCCCGGGAGGTTCGAGGCCGGCGGGCCCCAGAGGATGGCCTCCCGGAACCCGAAGTGGCTGCACGTCGAGGCCACCGCCTGGACGAAGGCCCGGACCCTGGCTTCGATGATCGCGTCGAGCGGCATGCCGCGCGACACGAGCAGCGGAATGTCGCGCCAGTAGTGGGCGCGGATATCCACTTCGCCCATGCTGAGCACCAGCGTGCCGCTGCCCGGGTTGAGGCAGGACAGGAAGGCGAGGAGCTGCTGGGTCAGTTCGTTGGCCGTCCGGGTGAACGCGTCGGCCGTGACGGCGCCCGGATGGAAGATGGCCAGGATGTCTGCATCGAAGGGCCTGAAGGCAGCGGTGTGGCTGTCACCGACGATGATGAGTTTCCGCTGCATGCTCACTGCCGGATGAGGTTGAGGCGCACGAGCTTCTCGATGCTCTTTGCCCGCGCAAGCTTGCCGCTCGAGGATTTCACGATCGTGCCGGGCTCGAGGCGCCGGATCTGGTTGACCGACACGCCGGCGGCCGTTCCGCACCAGGTTCGCACCTGGCGCTGCGCTGACGGGGGAAGGTCGTCACCCTCATAGAGTATATCGATGGCCGATGCGTCGCCGGGTGCCACGCACAGGACGCGGCCTGGCCGTACCCCCGGCACGAGGCCCACGTGGTCCTCGATCTGGTGGGCGAGGATCTTGCGGCCGTTGACGATGAGCGTGTCATCCTGTCGGCCGACCACATACAGCTCGCCATCCCGGATCAGGCCCAGGTCGCCGGTCTGGAACCAGCCGTCGACCAGCCGCTCCCGGGGCTCGGGATGCCGCAGGTAGCCCGTGAAGAGGAACTCGCTGCGGACCTCTATCCCGCCCGGCCGGCCGGCGCCGACGTCACCGTCGATGCGGACGGTGCAGCCCGGCACGGGATAGCCAGAGCTCAGGAATTCGGGATCCCGCGTCCAGCACCGTTCGCCGTCGAACCGGCTCTGGGTCACGGCGAAGACGTTCTCCGCCATCGCGTAGCTCACCTGGAGCGCGTCTTCCCGCAGGCCCCGGTGCCGGAACGCCTGCCAGAACTCCACGAACGTCCGGGTCCGGCAGGGCTCGCTGCAATTGATGAGCAGGCGCAGGGATTCCAGGCCGGCATCGGGGAGCGCGTCGCCCCGGGCGTAGCGGTTGACGATGTGGCGGAAGGCGAAGTCCGGCTGCCAGCACAGGGTGGCCTGGTCCCGGGCAATGAGGGCGGGCAGGGACTCGGGCCGGAATGACCAGGCCACCGGGTCGAGGAACGACACCGAGGCGCCGAAATACAGCGGCATGAGCAGTGCCGTGACGAGCCCCATGTCGTGGTACAGGGGCAGCCAGCAGGCAATCCGGTCCCCGGCCTCGATCCCCAGTGCCGTGCCGAGGGCGTCGAGCTGGGCCAGCAGCTGCCGCTCCGGGATGAAGACGCCCTTGCGCAGGCCCGTGGTTCCCGAGGAGAACTGGACGAAGCCGGGACCATCGCCGATGGGGCCGGCGCCGTCGGGCCGGAAGCGCTCGCTGAGCAGCGCCAGCTCGGCCTGGTGGACCTGCGGATCCTGGCGCGGGGTCAGGGGCGCCAGGTAGGCAGGGTGGGCGTCGTTACGCAGGGCCGCCAGCCAGGCCAGGATGCTGTCGTACCCGGTCCGGGCGGCGATGATCTCGAGTTCGCCCGACCGTGCCGCATCCGGGGCGACCGCCGCGCGCCCGATGTCGCGCCAGAGCTGCCCGTACGTCACCGCCGTGACGTCGTCGTCCTGGTGGAAGGCGAACGCCTGCTTGTCGGGTGACCCGGCGGCGATCCGGCGTAGTGCGTCGAAGTAGCCCTGCATGGGCCGTATTATGATGCCGGGCGGCCGCGGGGTCGCGACCCGACCTCACGCGGAACGATTTATGGCAAACGACATCTTCGACGTGCACGTCCAGGAGCGGGCGTGGAAGCAGCAGTTCTTCTACAACGCCTTCCGGGCGCTCTGGTACAACCGCATCGACGGTGACTACGCGGAGTTCGGCTGCTGGTCGGGCTCGTCGTTCTGGCTGGCGCACCTTGAGTCCCGGAAGCACGGGCACCCGGCG
>CAZTGY010000322.1:0-3673 GCA_964613445.1 uncultured Chromatiaceae bacterium
CCTGTAGGAGCGCCTTCAGGCGCGACCGGCCGTGTCCCGGCAGGCGCGTCTCAGCGCCAGAGGGAAACGGCCGGTCGCGCCTGAAGGCGCTCCTACAGGGTAGAGTAGCGCCCCATCCTTCCTCGTTCGGGAACCCCACGCATGTCAGCCGACAAGCCGACCACCATCGTCGCCGCCATCCTGCTGAGCTGCGTCGGCGTCTTCGCCATCATGGCAGGCCCGATCATGACGGAAGTGCTCGTGGCCTCGCTCGGCCTGCCGGCTGACGCGGCCGGCCAGATCTTCGCCGTCGAGGCCCTGGGCACCGCGCTGGGGCCCGTCGCGGCCACGTTGTGGATGGGGCGGGTGCGCTGGCGCACGGCCGCGATCGTCGCGCTGCTGGTCGTGGTGGCGGGCAACGTCGTGTCGAGCTACCAGACGACCGCTGGCGCCCTGACGGCCCTGCGCTTCGCCGTCGGCTTCTTCGGCCAGGGCACCGCCTTCGCCCTCGCCATGGGCATCATCAGCGGCACGGCCGAGAAGGACCGGAACTTCGCGTTCCTGATCGCTTCCCAGGTGGTGCTCGGCGTGCTGTGCTTCCTGCTGCTGCCACTGCCGAAGGACGCGGGCATCGGCGGCGTGCTGCTGCCGCTCGCAGGCCTTGCCGCGCTGACCCTGCTCACCACCGTCTGGATCCAACAGCCCTCGGGGGCCGGTGGCCACCACGCCGCCGCCACCGGCGCCCGCGGTTCGGCCGGCCCCGCGTTCGTCGCCCTCGCCGTGATGCTGATCTGGTGCACCGGCCTCGGCGCGATCTGGGCCTTCGTGAAGCTGATCGGCAGCTCGGCGGGCATCGATCCGGCCCAGGTGGGCGTGGCCCTCGGCATCTCGACCGGCGTCGCCACGGTGGGCGCCCTGGCCGCCTCCTGGCTGGCGGACCGGATCGGCAGGATCATCCCGGTGACGGTGGCCCTGCTGGTGCAGGTGGCCATGATCGCGCTGCTGCAGGGCCAGATGAGCTTCCTGCAGTTCGCCGTCACGGCCGCCGTCTTCCAGATCTTCTGGAACCTGACGGGCCCTTACCTGATGGGCACCATCGCGCTCAGTGACACCACGGGCAAGGTGAGCATCCTGATCCCGACCGCGCAGATCGGCGGCTTCTTCCTGGGCCCCGTCATCGCCGGCCAGTTCCTGACCGGCCAGGGCTATGGCCCGGCGAACACGCTGGCGATCATCTGCTGCCTGGCCGCCCTGGCGCTGTTCATCCCGACGGCGCTCCGCCTGAACCGGCGCCTCGCCGGGGGCTGACCGGGCGCCTCCGGGCCTAGCGCTTCCTGCCGGCCTTGCGCCGGGTGGCCGCCTTGCGCGTCCCGGCCTTGCTGGCCTTGCCGCCCTTGCCGGATTTCTCGGCCAGGTACTCGTCCCGCACCATCTCGATGTCGATCATCAGGGAGGCCGTCATGCGGGCCGCCTGGATGTACTCGTCGAGCACGGGATCGGTGAGGGGCAGGATTCCGCCCTTGCTGCGCCGGGCCGTCACGGCCTTCCACAATTTCTGCTGGCGCTTCTCGGCCGTGACGGTGGCGTTGTCAACGTAGGCAAGATGCTTCTCGATCAGCGTGGGCATGCGGGCTCCTCGAAAGTTGTACGGGAAAAATCCGTGGGGACGATAAGGTTCAGGGACCGGTAATTCAACCGCGGGCTGCTCAGCCGTCACGCCGCCAGATCTGGCGCGGCGCGTAACCGTGCTTGCGCAGGAAGTGCTCCGTGTAGACCACCCGGTCGGGATCGAGCCGCATGAGCAGGCCCTGGGGCGGGCCGCCATCGAGTGACCGGCCGATCTCGAAGGACGACGCCGGCCACTTGAAGACCTGCATGCCCCGCTGCCACTCCGGGGTGCCCACCTCCAGCAGCTTCGCCCTGCCGAAGAGCTGCGCGCCCATCGTGCAGGCCCAGCCGGCCATCGGATTCATGACGGCGAAGGACACCCGCGGGTCGCGCTGCATCGCCTTCAGCTTGGGGCTGTTGGGCTGCGGAAAGATGTACACGGAAAGCACGTCGGCATAGAACTCGACGGGGCTGCCGATCGGCCCGTCCTTGCCGATGGTCGAGAGGACCCCGATGTTGGTCATGGTCAGGACCCGCTCGATGCGCTCCTCGAGCAGGTGGCGGGGATAGGGCGTTTTCGGCCAGTTGGCCGGCTCGAGCCAGGGATGGGCGGCGCTCATGGAAGATTCCCCCGTGTGTCCTGGGCCGATTATGCCCACCCACGCCAGTCCCGGCGCGTCGACCGGAGGCCCTGACCACCTGCCGCTTGACTTGGGGCCGATTTGAAATATCTTTCGCCCGGAACTGGCTGGTCACAGGATCAACCGTGATGGCGAAGCGCGAAGCAGACTCTACGGACTATCAGTGGGAAAACCCGGAAGAGGCAGCGGAGGCCGAGGAATCGGCGGCTGAGTTCCAGCAGTCGTCCGCCGCGCCAACCCCCAGGCCGGGTTTTCACCTGATCGCGGCCCGCAAGATAGAGGAAGCCCGGGAGCGCCGGGCCCTGCGGAAGGCCCTCGAGGACTTCGACGACTACGACGTGTAGGAGCGCCTTCGGGCGCGATCATCGGTACCGATCCCGCCCGAAGGCGCTCCTACGGGGTAGCATGCCGCGGTGGCAATGCTGCAAACATGGCTGGAAGTGTACCTGTCGGGGCTCGTCACGCTCTTCGCCATGATGAACCCGCCAGCGGCCGTGCCCCTGTTCCTCACCCTGACCACCGGCATGAACAGCCGGGAGCAGTCGGCCATCGCCCGGCGCGCAGCGGTGAATTCCGGGGTGGTGCTGCTGGTCTGCCTGGCTGCCGGCGCCCTCGTGCTCGAGTTCTTCTCCATCTCGCTGGCCGCCCTCCGGGTAGCGGGCGGCATGATCATCGCGTTCCTGGGGTTCCGCCTCCTGTTTGACCACGAGGATGCCCACGAGCCGGGGCCGGAGACCCACCCGTCGCGGCGCCGGGACCCGTCGCTGGTGCCCCTGGCCATACCCACCCTGTCCGGGCCGGGCTCCATGTCTGTCGTCATCACGGGCTTCACCGAGATCGCATCGGCAACGACCCCCGCGGACCAGGCCGTCGGCTACGGGACCGCCGTGCTGGTGATCCTCACCGTGGCCCTGTCGGCTTACCTGATCCTGCGGGCCTCGCGCCGCGTGCTCGCGCTGCTGGGCGACGACGGCATCGCTTCGCTCAAGGGCATCATGGGCTTCCTCCTCGTCTGCATCGGCGTGCAATACGTCGCCACCGGCATCGCCGAGTTCGTGGCCAAGGGCCCCGCGTAGGAGCGCCTTCAGGCGCGACGGGGCCTTATCCCGCCGGCCGGCGGGGCTGCAGCAGCTTGGCCACCAGGGCGGTCCAGCCGGTCTGGTGGGAGGCGCCGACGCCGCGGCCCGTGTCCCCGTGGAAGTACTCGTAGAAGAGCACGTAGTCCCGGAAATGGGGGTCGGACTGCAAGCGCTCGTCATGGCCATACACGGGGCGCCTGCCCTCCGCGTCAGGCAGGAAGATGCGGACGAGCCGGCGGGCAAGCTCGTCGGCCACCTCATTGATGGTGAGGTAGTGCCCGGAGCCCGTCGGGCACTCCACCTTGAAGTCGTCGCCGTAGTAGTAGTGAAACTTCTGCAGCGACTCGATGATCAGGTAGTTCACCG
>CAZTGY010000323.1:0-3665 GCA_964613445.1 uncultured Chromatiaceae bacterium
CCTCTGGCCCGTCGTGTTCGTCATGACCGACGTGGTGAACGAATACTACGTCAGGAACGGGGTGCGGTTCCTGACCTTCCTGGCGGTCAGCCTGATTTCCTACGCCTTCCTGATCGCGTTCATCGTGATCGGGCTGGAGCCGGCGGACTGGTGGGTGACGTCGTTCCAGGCGCAGGGCGTGGAGAACCTGCAGACGGCTTTCGCGGCGATCTACGGGCAGGGCATGTGGGTGATCGTCGGGTCGCTGGTCGCGTTCCTGATCGGCCAGCTGCTGGACGTATCGATCTTCCACCGGATCCGGCAGGTGACGGGGGAGCGGATGATCTGGCTGCGGGCTACGGGGTCCACCCTGGTGTCCCAGTTCGTGGACAGCTTCGTCGTGCTGTACATCGCCTTCGTCCTCGGGCCCCAGCAGTGGCCGATCAACCAGTTCCTGGCGATCGGCACCGTGAACTATGCCTACAAGTTCCTGGTCGCGCTGGCGCTGACGCCGGCGATCTACGGAGTGCACTGGCTCATCGACCGCTACCTCGGTGACGAGCTGGCCGCCCGGCTCAAGCAGCAGGCCGCCAGCGACCGCGCCGACTACTAGAGTAGGAGCGCCTTCAGGCGCGACATCGGCAATCGATGTCGCGCCTGAAGGCGCTCCTACGGGCGGAACCGCAGCTACTTCTGGGCCAGGAGGTCGGGCATCACGACGGCGTTCGGGCCGCCGTCGGCCGTCGCGCAGTGCACCCGGTTGCGGCCGGCGTGCTTGGCGCCGTAGAGCGCCTGGTCGGCGCGCCCGATGAGGTTCGACACCGTCTCCCCCGGCTGGTACTCGGCAATGCCGATGGACACCGTCACCTGGTGGAGCCCGTCGAAGGGTCGGCGCACCACCGCCTTCCGCACCCGCTCGGCGCAGCGGAGCGCGCCTCGCAGCGACGTGTCCGGCAGCAGCACGATGAACTCCTCGCCGCCCACGCGGCCGAAGGCGCTCCGGCCCGACGGCCCGACCTGCTCCGCGCGGGTCACCGCCGGCAACCCGCCGCTGTTCAGCACGTCCATCGTCCGCAGGGCGCCCCGTACCCGCCGCGCGAATGCGGCCAGGATCCGGTCGCCGGCCTGGTGACCGTAGCGGTCGTTCATGTCCTTGAAGTGGTCGATGTCGAGCAGGCAGATGCAGAGCGACTCGCCGCTCCGGTCTGCCCGCGCCTTCTCCCGCGCCACCATCTCCAGGATGGACTGCCGGTTGTAGGAGTTGGTCAGGTGGTCGCGCTCCGCCCGGCGCGCAATGCGCTCCATGCCGGCCTGCAATTCCGCGTTCCGGGCCTGCAGCTGCTCCCGGGCACCCGCCAGGGTGCGGGCCGCCAGGTACATGGCGCCGAGCAGCACGCTCAGCACGAGGCAGGGCAGCATCGCTGCCAGGGTGCCGCCGGCGGTCGCCGCACCCCCGGCCGCCAGGCCGGCCTGCACCAGTCCCGAGGCGATGAAACTCCCCAGGCCCGCGAGGACCATCAGGCGCCCGAGCACGGCCAGGGTCGTGCCCGGCAGCGCGAGGGCGACGGCCGACAGGTACATGCCGACGCCCAGCACGGCGCCACCCGCCGAGCGGCCCGCGAACCAGGTGTACAGGGTGGCCCAGACGATCCCCATCAGGGACTGGGCGGCCACCAGCGTGCCGTCACCGGGCTGCTCCGTGGCGGGCAATCGCGCCAGTCCCGTGAAGAGGCCGAGGGTCAGGGCACTTCCCGCGCCGAGGACCAGGCCGGCGTTGGCGGGCAGTGGCACGGCGCCGGCCCCATGGGCCAGCCCCGCAATCACGGCCCAGACCGCGTACAACGAGGCGGCGCGTTGCCCGAGCCCGTCGGAACTGCGCCGGGCCGACGCAATCTGGACGGTGTCGGATGGCAGGATGGACGACGAATCGTGCATGGCGAGGGACTCTTCTTGTTCTTCTTGTTGTTGCCGACGGTCAGGTCACGCCCCGGGTTGCCCGGTGGCGGCCGTCCGTCCTTGTTGAGCTGGATGCTGGCACACTGGCCCGGGTCAAACCGTGACGCGCTTCCGGGGAATTTCCTTGCCATAACGCGTCATCGACAGCCGCAGCCCCGGCGCCCCGGGCACCCATTTAGAATGCCGCCCGGAATGACCATTGCATGAGCAGCACCAGCACCTTTGACGTGATCGTGGTCGGCGGCGGCCACGCCGGCACCGAAGCCGCCGCGGCCGCGGCGCGCCTGGGCGCACGCACCCTGCTGCTCACCCAGAACCTGGACACCGTCGGCCAGATGAGCTGCAACCCGGCCATCGGCGGCATTGGCAAGGGCCACCTCGCGCGGGAGATCGACGCGCTGGGCGGCCTGATGGCGGTGGCCGCCGACCGGGCGGGCATCCACTTCCGCACGCTCAACGCCAGCAAGGGCCCGGCCGTCCGGGCCACCCGCGCCCAGGCCGATCGCGCGCTCTACCGGCAGGCCGTCCGCGCGCTGCTCGATGCCCAGCCGAACCTCCAGCTCTTCCAGCAGGGCGTGGAAGACCTGATCGTGGCGGCCGACCGGGTCACCGGCGTCGTCACCCAGTCGGGCCTGCGCTTCCACGCCCGGGCGGTGGTGCTTACGGTCGGCACTTTCCTCGCCGGCCGCATCCACGTGGGCCTCACCAGCCACTCCGGCGGCCGCGCCGGCGACCCGGCCTCCATCGGCCTCGCCGCCCGCCTGCGGGAGTTGCCCTTCGACGTGGGCCGGCTGAAGACCGGCACCCCGCCGCGCATCGACGCGCGCTCGGTGGACTTCAGGCTGATGACGCCCCAGCACGGCGACCTGCCGCGGCCGGTGTTCTCCTTCCTGGGCCGGCGTGCCGACCATCCCCGACAGGTGCCCTGCCACATCACCCGCACCACGGCCGAAACCCACGAGCTGATCCGCAACGCGCTGGACCGCTCGCCCATGTACACGGGCGTCATCGAGGGCGTGGGCCCCCGCTACTGCCCGTCGGTGGAGGACAAGATCGTCCGCTTCGCCGACAGGGACTCCCACCAGATCTTCGTGGAGCCCGAGGGCCTCGACTCCACCGAGCTCTACCCGAACGGGATCTCCACGAGCCTGCCCTACGACGTGCAGCAGGCCTTCGTGCGCACGATCCCCGGTTTCGCGAATGCCCACCTCACGAGGCCGGGCTACGCCATCGAGTACGACTTCTTCGATCCCCGTGGCCTCAAGGCAACCCTGGAGACGAAGAGCCTCGCGGGCCTCTGGTTCGCCGGCCAGATCAACGGCACCACCGGCTACGAGGAAGCCGCCGCCCAGGGCCTGGTGGCGGGCTTGAACGCAGCCCGGCGGTGCGGCGGTTCTGAGCCGGTGGTGTTCGACCGCGCCGACGGCTATCTCGGGGTGATGATCGATGACCTGGTGAGCCTGGGAATCTCCGAGCCCTACCGCATGTTCACCTCGCGCGCCGAGTACCGGTTGCTGCTCCGGGCCGACAACGCCGATCTCCGCCTCACCCCCAAGGGGATGGCGGCCGGCTGTGTCGGCGAGGACAGGCGTCGGGCCTACGCCGCCAAGTCCGCGATGATCGGGCACGGCCGGAGCCTGCTGCGCGGATTGAAGGCCTCGCCCACTGTCCTGGCGAGGCAGGGATTCGCGGTCAACCAGGATGGGGTGGTGCGCAGCGCCTGGGACCTG
>CAZTGY010000324.1:0-3633 GCA_964613445.1 uncultured Chromatiaceae bacterium
CGTTTGGCGCGCGTTCTGGCGCGACCCCTGCCGGGTCGCGAGTCGCGGACTGGTTGCGCGCGGGGGGGGTCGGGCCTTATGGCGCTCCTACGACGCCCGGCAGGGTCAGCACGTAGCCGGCGCCCATGAGCATGGCGGGCGTGTAGTAGCCACCGGGCACCTCGGCACCCAGCAGGCGCTGGACGATGCCGAGCGCGGCGGTGACGGTCAGGTCGTAGCCATTCGGCGTGTCGATCTCAACGCGCCGCTCCTCGCCTCGCGCGTTGCGCACCTCGCCCCAGATGCGGGCGCGGGTCTGCCGGCGCGTCTCGGCCGACGGCCCCTGGACCCGCGCCTCCACGCGTCGCTGCAGGTAGCGCACCACGGCAGGCCACCGCAGCAGCGGCCGCAGCCAGTTGGCCCGGCGGGCGGCGACCATCGCCCGTGGCGAAGCAACCAGGTAGGTCTCGATGTCCGGAATTCCCGTAGAGACCCAGGCGGTGTAGAGATCGCCCCACGGGATCGTCATGGCCGTGCGGGGCCTGCCGTCGCGGCTGAACGTGCGGGTCCTGTACGCCAGGGGAACGGCGACCAGCGCGCCGTTCCGCCGGACACGGCCACCCCGGGCCAGGCCCTCGACGCCGGTCTTGGTCGTGCCGGGGCTGGCACCACCGCCCGCCTCGAAGCCCAGCACGAGCTGCGCGGCATCCGGAAGCTCGCGCTTCAGCAGGTTGGCGACGCAGTCGGTGGGCACCACGTCGAAGCCGGCACCCGGCAGCACGACGATGCCGCACCCCCGTGCCCGTGAATCCTGCGCGTGACAGTGGGCGAAGACGTCGATCTCGCCGGTGATGTCCAGGTAATGGGCGCCGGCCGCCAGGCAACCCTCCAGCATCGGCGCGCAGGTGGCGGAGAACGGGCCGGCGCAGTGGAGGACCAGTGAAACGTCCCTGAGCCCGGTGGCGATGGCATCCGGGTCGCGCAGGTCGAAAGCGCGGACGGGCAACCCGAGTTGCTCACCCAGCGGGCCGAGCGCGGCGGCATTGCGCCCCGCCAGCACCGGCTGCATTCCCCGGCGCACGGCCTCGGTTGCCATGAGCTGGCCGGTGTAGCCGTTCGCGCCGTAGAGAAGCCAGTGGGTCATAATCGCACTCTACCGCGAGAGCCCGATGGAATCCCCGATGGCCCCCGAGTCCACCGCCCCCGGCGTGCCGGTCGCCAGCCCCTGCGTCGGCATCTGCTGCATCGGCAGTGACGGCCTCTGCTTCGGCTGTTTCCGGACCCGGGCGGAGCTGTCGGCCTGGTCCCGGGCTACCGAGGCCGAGAAGCGCGAGATCCTGGGCCGCTGTCAGGCCCGCCAGCAACAGCAGGCGGCAGCGCGCTGAAGACGATCCAGGTCAAGGTCAAGCCAAACGCCAGGGCGAGCACCCTCGAGCAGCTGGCCGACGGCACCTGGCTCGCGACGCTCAAGTCGCCCCCGGTGGATGGCAAGGCCAACGCCGAACTCATCACCCTCGTGGCGCGGCAGTTCGGCCAGCCGAAGTCGCGGGTGTCGATCCGGAGGGGGACATCAGGCCGGCTCAAGATGGTGACGATCGACGGCGACTGACGCCGCAAGCCTAGCGCCGCGGCCCGGGAAAGCTGCCCTCCGGCGACGGGCAGATCCGGTCGATCTCGACCGCCTCCTCGGCCGATGGCCGCCAACCCACTGCACTGACATTCTGTTCGAGCTGCGCGACCGTCGTCACGCCGGCGATGACGCTGGACACTGCCGGCTTGCCGGCCAGCCAGCCCATGGCCATCTGCACCATGGTGTGCCCGTAGCGCTCGCAGAGCCCGGACAGCTTGCCGACCTTCTCCAGCTTCTCGGGCGACGCAAAGGCTGCCGCCGCCCAGGCACCCCACCTGGCCAGGCGCGAGTCCGCCGGGAAATCGCGGCCCGGGAGGTACTTGCCCGACAGCAGCCCGCTTTCCAGCGGGAAGTACGGCAGGATGCCGAGCCCGAAGTGCGTGACCGCCGGCAGGACCTCCTTCTCGAGGTCCCGGCTCATGACGCTGTACCGGTTCTGCGCGGAGACGAAGGGGCTCAGGTGATGCTCGCGAGAGGTCCAGGCGGCGTCCGCTATCTGCCAGGCGGCGAAGTTGGAACAACCGACGTAACGAACCTTGCCCTGGCGGACCAGGTCGTCCAGTGCCCGCAGCGTCTCCCCGATGGGCACCGTCGCGTCGGCCCGGTGCATCTGGTAGAGGTCGATGTAGTCGCTGCCCAGCCGCCGCAGGCTGCCCTCCACCGCCTGCACGATCCAGCGGCGGGAGCCACCCTGCATCCAGGCCTGGTCGGCGGACATGGGGCCGGCGAACTTGGTCGCGACGATGACCTGGGGACGGCGCGGGCCGAGCGCCTTGCCGAGGTACTCCTCCGACGCGCCGCGATTGCCGTACACGTCCGCGGTATCGAAGAAGTTCACGCCAAGCTCCAGGGCGCGATCGACGATCGCCGAGGCCTGGGCCTGGTCGTTCATCGCCCCGAAGTTCATGCATCCCAGGCCTGCCAGGGACACCTGCAGGCCGGACCTGCCGAGGGAGCGGGTTTCCATCTGCGCCATCACCGGATGGTGCACAAGATCCCCAGAAAAACGAAGCCCCGGGCAAGCCGGGGCTTCGTGGTCGTCACGTCGCGCTGATCAGGCGGCGCGCAGGTTCGCTGCCGAAGGCTTGCCGCGCTCGTTGGTGACCTCGAAGGTCACGCTCTGGCCCTCGTTGAGGGTCGCGAGGCCGGCAGCCTGGACGGCGGTCACGTGGACGAAAACGTCCTTCGAACCATCCGACGGCTGAATGAAACCATAGCCCTTCTGGGCGTTGAACCACTTAACAGTACCGGTAGCCATTTGGTAAGCACCTCTTGAAGATTGAACAAAAACGTCTAGGGTCAGACACTGCCGGGCCCTGCAACGAGCGCGGGACCGCGGACAACCTGGGCTTATGGGTGGCTACTAGGTTTGAGTATCCCGGACGGGATGCTGTGGACGAGGCAGGGCCAAAATCGAAGATTGCCCCGGCACGCTAGTCCAGGCGGGGGTCTGCGTCAACCGGAAAAGGCCCCGGGCGGCCTGGGCATTGGCTATTTCCTCACCGCCAGCACGCCGTCGCCGCTCAATTCCGTGGCAAATCCCGCGGCCCGCAGGCGTCGGGCCACCTCCGCGGGCACGTCACGCCCGCTGGTCAGCCGGTTGGGCGCGCCGGTGTAGTGGAACAGCCGGCCGCGGCGCCGGAGCACCCGCGCCAGCTGGTCGTAGAAGGCCCGGGAATAGAGTTCCCCGGCGATGCCGAAACGGGGCGGGTCGTGGAGTATCGCGTCGACGGATTCGCCCGGCAGCGTCGCGATGGCCTCGCTGATGTCGCCCCCCGTCAGCTCCAGTCCGGCGCCGCTCGCGCCGCTGCCTTCGGGCGACCAGGGGTTCAGGCCGCGCAGCCAGATCACATCCGGGTTCTTCTCCCAGGACAACACCCGGGACGCCCCGCCTTCGAGGCACCAGGCCGCGAAGTAGCCCAGCCCCCCGCAGGTATCGAGGACCACTTTGCCCCGCGGCTGGACCAGGCCGACCTTGTGCCGCGCGTCCTCCCAGGGCGAGACCTTCGCGGTGGGCAGCATCT
>CAZTGY010000325.1:0-3624 GCA_964613445.1 uncultured Chromatiaceae bacterium
CAGAACCACCTCAGTGCCACCTATTTCCACTACAGGTTCGACAATTCGGTGCGCACCGCCATCGTCTACAACGGCAGCACCTTCGAGCTGAACGAGGTCGACGAGCCCGATCTCGGCACGCACCTCGTCCCGAAGGCGTGGTCCGACCCGGCCCGCGACGACGCGAAGGTCCAGGCGATCCGCAAGGTCGGCGGCGTGTGGCAGGACCCGGAGGACTGGACGGAGACCGGCCAGCGCTTCTTCTGCCGGGACAAGGCGAGCGAGCGCGTCGAGGAGCTGGTGCTGATCTTCAGCAATTCCCAGTACCGGGATCGCGGCAGGAAGCTGCTGCCGGTCGACAAGCCGCCGACCCTCTGGCTGTCCAACATGGGCTGCTGGAAGTGGGTTGGCACCGCCGACAGGACGGAAACGCTCGACGGCGTGACTCGCACCCTGCACGCCGACGTGACCTTCGAGCCGGCCGGCGATGGCACCTATTTCGTCGCCACCGGCACGATAGCGTGGAGCATCTCGGGCACGGACTCCGGCGACTGCACCTATTCCGGTTCGGACAGCGCCGCCATCGAGAGCAGTCCGCCGACGCTCCGCTCCCTGGCCACCTTCAACGACTACAGTGCCGGCAATGCCCACCGCGGGTACTTCGCGTTCGGCTACTCCCAGGCGCCCATGGACTACCGGGCGCTGTGCCCGGTCGGCACCGAGGGGCAGTTCGAGAACTTCTTCCTCGCCGAGGACGCCGGCCTGTGGCTGCCGGGGGAGAACGTGCCCTTCTTCAGCGTCGGCCAGGCCGGCGACGCGATCACCGGCACCATGATCGAGGTGGACGGGCCCGAGTTCCGGTGGCGTTTCACGGCCCAGCGCGAGTAGGGCATCGCCGTCCGGCAGGGACTGCCAGGGTCGACAGCAGGCGACCCGCCGGGCGATAGTGCCGCCGCGCCAGCAGGGCGTGACTTGCTGCCGGTGATGGACAAATACGACCGCATCTTCGAACTGCACCGGGCGCTGGCCGGCCGGCGCACGCCGGTGAGCGCCGAGGATCTCCTAGCGCGCCTGGAGTGCTCCCGGGCGACGCTGTACCGGATCATCGCGTTCCTCCGCGACCGGCTGGGCGCGCCGATCGAGCACGATGCCGACCGGGCGGGCTTCATCTACGCGCCGACGGCGGACGGCCGTCCCTATGACCTGCCGGGGCTCTGGTTCTCCGCGGCCGAGCTGCAGGCGCTGGTGGCGTTCCGGCAGCTGCTTCAGAACCTGGACGGCGGGCTGCTGGCCGAGCACCTGCGGCCCGCGGAGCAGCGCATCGAGCAGCTGCTCCGGCACGGGCGGCTCCGCCTGGACGAGGCGCCGCGGCGGATCCGCCTGCTGGGCGGCCTGGGCCGCCCGCCGGGAGCCGCCTTCGACGGCGTGGCCGCGGCGGTCCTGCAGCGCCGGCGCCTGCGCTTTGCCTACCGGGGCCGGGCCCGTGGCACCGCGACGAAGCGCGACGTGTCGCCCCAGCGCCTCGCCCACTACCGGGACAACTGGTACCTGGATGCCTTCGACCACGGCCGGGAGGCGCTGCGCACCTTCGCCGTCGACCGGATCACGAACCCGGAGGCCACGGGAGACGCGGCCCGCGACATCCCGGACCCGGAGCTCGACGAGCACTACGCCAGCGCCTTCGGCATCTTCGCGGGCAAGGCGAACCGGGAGGCGCTGCTGCGCTTCTCCGCCGACCGCGCCCGCTGGGTGGCCGACGAGCGCTGGCACCCGCAGCAGTCGGGCCAGTACCTGACGGACGGGCGCTACGAGCTCCGGGTGCCGTACCGGGACCCGCGGGAGCTGGTGATGGAGATCCTGCGCCACGGCGCCGAGGTCGAGGTGGTGGAGCCGGCGGCGCTGCGGGAGCAGGTGGCGGAAGTGCTCGAGGCCGCGCTGGGGCGCTACCGGGGGACGGGGCGTGCGTGATCGCCTCCCGGGGGTCTCAGGTTCTGAGACGGCGGTGCGGACACTATCGGGGCACGGACCGCGCCTTGCCCCGTCGCCCGGTATATCCCCACGATGACCGGGCACCGTGCCTCCAGGCGGGTGGGGCGGGCGCGGTTCGTGCACCGGGGTCGGGTAACATGCTGCGGGTTGTTCCTATAGACGGCCCAGCACCCTGGAGTGCAAATGTCTGACCTGACTGCCCTTCGCGATGCGATTCGTTGCTTCGCATCCGAACGTGACTGGGATCGGTTCCACTCGCCAAAAAATCTTGCATCCGCCCTGGCGGTGGAGGCAGCGGAGCTTCTGGAGCCGTTCCAGTGGCTCACAGAGGAGGAAAGTCGCGCGCTGCCGCCGGAGGAGGCCGCAGCGGTCCGCCAGGAACTGGCTGACGTCCTGATCTACCTGGTGCAATTGGCCGACAAGCTGAATGTGGACCTGCTGGCAGCTGCCCGCGAGAAGATCGCAGAGAACGGCCTCAAGTATCCGGTGGAGAAATCCAGGGGGTCCGCGCGAAAGTATACGGACCTGTAGGAAGGCGCTGCCGTGATTGTCTACCAGTCCACGAAGTCGGAGTTTCTTGACGCCGCCTTCAAGCGCGACATCGAGACTGTGATCCTTGGTGCTTACCGGGCACGGACCGGGCATGGTGCTTCCCGCCAGGAAGTGCGGTCCTGGAAGGAATCACTGCTCGCGATGGCGAAGGTCCTCAACGACGACCTCATCCCGGGTTCCTGCGGCGTAGCGGTCGAGTACGGCATTCCGCAGACCTCTAAGCGCATCGATATGCTGCTTTCCGGGCGCGACGAGGCAGGTCGCGCGAACCTCCTGATCATCGAACTGAAGCAATGGGAATCTGCCACGCGCACAGCCATGGATGCGGTTGTGCGAACCCGTTTTTCGCACGGTGAGTCAGACGTGAGCCACCCGTCCTACCAGAGTTGGTCGTACGCCGAGTTGCTTCGAAGCTTCAACGAGACGGTCGACCTGGACGAGGTTCCGCTACAGCCTTGTGCCTACCTGCACAATTGCCGCGATGGCGGCGATCTGCTCGACCCGTTCTATGCCCATTATGTGGAGCTCGCCCCGGTGTTCCTGGCCGGTGATGGTGAGCGTGCGAAGTTGCAAAGCTTCATCAGGCGCCACGTGCGGCATGGCGACCGGGGCGAACTGATCTACCGGATCGAGAACGGCCGAATCCGGCCATCCCGCCGACTCATGGACGCATTGCAGGGCATGATGGCCGGCAAGCGTGAGTTTGTCCTCATTGACGAACAGAAGCTGGTTTATGAGACCGCGCTGGCCAGAGCTAGGGATTCCCAGTCCTCCCGCAAGCAGGTGGTCATCGTCGATGGCGGCCCGGGCACGGGCAAGTCCGTCGTGGCCGTGAACCTGCTGGTTGCGCTAATCGGCCAGGGGAAAAACGTTCGTTATGTGTCGAAGAATCGTGCCCCACGGCAGGTAATCACGCAGACGCTTGCTGGCACCCTGCGTCGGACCGCCATCGCCAGTCTCTTCGGAGGATCGGGCGCCTTCGTCGATGCCCGGGCCGACGAGTTTGATGCCCTCGTCGTCGATGAGGCCCATCGCCTGAACGCGAAGTCCGGTATGTACGGCAATCTGGGTGATCATCAGGTCTCCGAGATCATCTCTGCTGCC
>CAZTGY010000326.1:0-3610 GCA_964613445.1 uncultured Chromatiaceae bacterium
GAGGTCAGCACCGGCGAGAACGAGGCGAGCAGGCCGGGACCGCTCATGGTCAGCATGAAATTGCTGACGCTGAGGTACGGCGAGAGGGTGATCGACTGCAGGATCGAGATGAAGCTGTTGACCGCGGACACCGTAAACAGATAGGTGTCGTCGATCGCCGCACCGGATGCGAACGACGCGGTGTTGAAGTAGAAATCGGGACCGCTGAGGTCACCAACGTTGTAGATCGCCGCCTGCGCCGGTGCAGCGATACCAACGCCCATTACCAGAGCAGCGAGCCAAAGTTTCAGTTTCTTGGTCATGAGGTCAATCTCCTGTCGAATATCAGCGTGCGGTGAAAAATGGATGGGTTTCTATACGGTGCGTATGCTGCGCTGCGCACCATCACGCGTATATAGCCCGTATGGACCTATCGGAAATGCAGCTGCTGCCCCATACAATCCACGCGCTGCATGATGCAGATGAAGCGTTGCATGAGCATGACAATCGGCGCGCATGTCGGCAGTAAAAAGCACCGTTCGTGCCCATGGCTTAGTCCGTACGGACTAAAGCCGCCGCAACACATGGGCACAAACGTCGCTTACCGTTGAACTGTCGCAGCAATGTCGGCTCGTACAGGGCATTCTTCATGCGGGCCCGTTCCGCCAAGCCGCCGGATTTCCACTTTTGCCCCGCCATACACAGCCCCTGCCCCACCGGCCCGCACCGTTTCATGGCGCTGGACGCCACCGGTGCGCGCTCCGGGTGCGCGTGCTGGCGGGCCTGCTGGGGTGCCTGGTCGCGGCCACCGCACGCGCTGACACCGACGACGCGCTGAATTTCTCGTTCGGCGCGACGCTGCGCTACGACACCAACCTCTTCCTGCTGCCGTCCTACGTGGACCCGCAGGTGGTGCTCGGCAAGCCGCGCAAGTCCGACTGGGTGAGCACGGCGTACGCCGGGGTCGCCATCGACAAGCCCTACGGCCTGCAGCGCTTCCAGCTCGAGGCGAAGATCACGGCCTACCGCTACCAGACCTTCGATTACCTGGATTTCAACGGCAAGAACTACCGGGCGGCATGGCTCTGGTCGCTCACGCCGGATCTGACGGGCACGCTGGTCGCGGCGCAGACCGAGGCGCCGGTGAGCTACGCGGATTTCCGCGGCCGCGGCCTCAACATCCAGACCAGCCAGATCCAGCGCGCCCACGCGGATTACCGGGTCTCCGGCGGCTGGCACGTCACGGGCGCCTTCGACCACACGACCTTCAAGAACAGCGCCGTGTTCACCCAGGTCGGCAATACGGAGATGGACACGGTGGAGGCCGGTGTGAAGTACATCGCCGCCTCCGGCAGCACGCTCGGCATCATCCAGCGCGAAGGCTCCGCGACCTATGTCGGACAGATCATCAGTCCGGCCACGCAGCTACCGGGCAGCTACGACCAGCATGAAACCCTGCTGCGCGGGCGCTGGGAAGTGAGCGGCGCCTCCTCGGTCGGGGGCTACGTCGGCTGGCTCTCGCGCGAAAACAACCCCTTCCCGGACCGCAACTTCTCCGGCGTGATCGGCCAGATCGACCATCTGTGGACGCCGACCGGCAAACTGACGGTGACGACGACGATCGGGCGCAACCTGTATCCCTTCCTGCAGAACACCAGCAGCTACTTCAGCACGAACTACGTGATCGTAGCGCCCGCCTGGGCCATCACCGCGAAGACCACGGCGCGCCTGACCGCCAGTTACGATCTTCGCGAATACGAAGGCGCGATCGTACCGGTGCCCTTCCTGCGGCGCGACAAAACCGCCACAGGAGAGTTGGGGCTGGAGTGGGCGGCGATGCGGTCGCTCACCCTCACGACGTATGTCCGCCACGGGCAGCGCATCTCGAATTACCCCAACTTCAATTACGTGGATACCGTCGCCGGCGTCACTGCCGGCCTGAAGTTCTAGTACGGCCACGCGCGGGCTGCGACCGGCCCGAAGCCGCGTCTTCCCGCACCGAAAATGCTGGCATTCCGCGCCCGAATCGGGCATTGTGCGGCGCATCATTAATAGCGATTGGCCGGTACATGCGGGCAAGCGGATCGCGACACGCCCAAACGTTAAATTGTTCTCACATACGTCGTCCTACAGGCGTTTTGTTGTAGGACAAACGCCGTTTTCTCATAGGCATTATTTCCGCTTTTTGCTCGCCTGCGGAATGGGTCCCTGTGTGTGCCACCGCACTGTCAGCGATATACGGACAGACATAATGGCGCCGGAAAATAGAATGCTGAAGCTGGTGTTGCTTTGCACAATAATTGCTTCAGCAGGATTTTGACAATACAACGCCACGGCTCACACGCATGGGCCGGGCATTTTGGGAGATGGTGGTCCAGATGCTGCAACATTTCGCGCCCAAGATGGGCCTTTACGGCCCGGCGAGTGTTCCCCGCGCTTCATGCCGGACGCTCCGGCCTGTCGATGCACCGTTTTCTGACACGAGCGCACGGGTTTGAATCACTTGAATACCACCGCACGGAATCTGCCGAAGCCGGCTCCTGCCGCGTCCTCCACCCCGCTGGTTGAGGACTGGGGCAAATACTCCCGCGTCGTGCGCGATGCGCTGGGGGTGACCCGGCCGATGGAACTGTTCTCCTGGCTGCAGGGCGAACTGCAGTACTTCCTGCCGCACGAAGTCCTGATCGCGGCCTGGGGCGATTTTTCGGCCGGTGAAATCCGCTACGACGTCGTCTCGGTGCCCCGCGTGTCCGCCGATGCCTCGGTTGCCAGGGAAATGTCCGCGTTCCTGCGGCGGATTCACCAGCGCTGGGTCGAGTACCGGCGCCTCCCCTTCGGCATGAGCCAGTCCGATACGGCCTCGCCCATCGCGTCGTCGGAGGAGGCTGGCATGCCGCCGGCGCTGCGTCCCATGCAGTCCATCCTGGTGCACGGCCTCCACGACGAGCGCAGCCAGCAGGACTGCCTCTACATCGCGATGAATTCGGACCGCTCGATCCCCGCCAATGCGCGGAAGATGCTGGAGATCCTGCTGCCTTATATAGACACGGCCCTGCGGCGCGTCTCGCCCCTGCCTCTGCACTACACCCGCGCGGACGAGAAGCAGCCCGATTCGCCGTACTCCTAACCCGCCAGCGTGCTCAGCCCCCGAGAACTGGAAATCCTCGAAAGGGTGCGCAACGGCAAGACCAACCTCGAAAACGGCATGATCCTCAACATCAGCGCGTTCACGGTCAAGAATCACCTCCAGCGCATCTTCCGCAAGCTGGACGTGTGCAACCGCGTGCAGGCCGTGGGCAAGCTGGCGCCCCTCAACGGATCGGCTTCCCCGCGCCAGCTGAATGGCTGAGCATTCCACCGACATCCGTTTCCGCCGCGCGTCGACGTTCACGCTCGGCGGGAACAACCTGCTCCTGCTGGTGGAAGCGCTGTGGGAGCCGCTGATCCTGGTACTGTCGCTGTGGGCCGTGGCCTTCTACAAGGAAGGCGCGCTCACGCCGCCCTACCTGGTGCTGTCGATGATCACGTTCGCCGTGACCTTCCCGGGCACCAAGCGGCTGCAGATGTCCGGCTGGCGCCTGATCCGCAGCATCCTCGGCAACTGGTGCGTGATCGCTTCCCTGCTGCTCTT
>CAZTGY010000327.1:0-836 GCA_964613445.1 uncultured Chromatiaceae bacterium
TATCGCGAGAAGATTTGGGATCACGCCGCCGGCGCGCTGGTGGTGATCGGCGCCGGCGGACGGGTGACCGACATCCGGGGCCGCGCGCTCGACTTCGGCTGCGGCCCCGAACTCGCCGCGGGCGCCGGCGTCATCGCCACCAACGGCCTGCTGCACGGCGCGGTGCTCAAGGCCGTGGCCGCATGCGGATGACGCCCACCGACCTGTCGGACGTCAACGCGCACACCTACACCTACCTGATGAACGGCACCACTTCGCTGGGCAACTGGACCGGCCTGTTCCGCAGCGGCGAGAAGATCCGGCTGCGCTTCATCAACGGCTCGGCGATGAGCTACTTCGATGTGCGCATCCCGGGCCTGAAGATGACGGTGGTCGAGGTCGACGGCCAGTACGTCCATCCGCTGACGGTGGACGAGATCCGCATCGCCACCGCCGAGACCTTCGACGTGATCGTCGAACCGACCGGCCAGGACGCCTTCACCCTCTTTGCCCAGGACAGTGCCCGTACCGGCTACGTCAGCGGCACGCTGGCGGTGCGTGAAGGGCTGCGTGCACCGGTGCCGGCGGTCGATCCGCGTCCGCTGCTGACCATGGCCGACATGGGACACGGCGACCACGCCGCGCATTCGGGACACGGCGCGACGCCGGCCGCCGCCGATCCGCATGCCGGGCATGGCGCCACACCGGCTTCGGATCCACACGCTGGCCATGGTGCCGCAGCATCTGTCGATCCACATGCCGGCCACGGCGCCTCGGCCACGGCCATGCAGGGCGCGCCGGCCGGAGGCATGCAGATGCAGGCGCACCCGGCCAGCGAGACCGGCAACCCCCTGGTC
>CAZTGY010000327.1:846-2889 GCA_964613445.1 uncultured Chromatiaceae bacterium
GACATGCAGACCATGACGCCGGCGCCTCGACTGTCCGATCCGGGCATCGGCCTGCGCGGGAACGGCCGCAAGGTGGCGACGTATGCCGACCTGAAGAGCCTGTTCCCGGATCCCGACGGGCGCGAGCCTGGCCGCACGGTCGAACTGCACCTGACCGGGCACATGGAGCGTTTCGCCTGGTCGTTCGACGGGATCAAGTTCGCCGATGCCGAGCCGCTGCGCCTCAACTACGGCGAGCGCATGCGCATCGTGCTGGTGAACGACACCATGATGGCGCATCCGATTCACCTGCACGGCCTGTGGAGCGACCTGGAAGACGAACAGGGCAACTTCCATCTGCGCAAGCACACCGTGGACATGCCTCCGGGCACGAAGCGCAGCTACCGAGTCCGGGCCGATGCGCTCGGGCGTTGGGCCTACCACTGCCATCTCTTCTTCCACATGGAATCGGGCATGTTCCGGGAAGTGAGGGTCGAAGAATGAGGAGCCCAACGAAAACGATGCTGTGGGCTGGGCTGGCCGTCGTCCTGTCGCTCCCTGTCGGCGCCTACGCGCAGCACGCCGGACATGGCCAGCCTGCGACGTCAAGTGCGACGACGGACCGGCAGGAAGAAGATGCGACGACGCAGCCTCCCCATGCCGGCATGGATCATTCGAAGCGTTCGCAGGAGACCCATTCCGAGCACGCCGGCAGTGGTGACGACCACGCGCAGATGGATCATGGACAACAGGACCGTCCGCAGGTCGACCACTCCCAGATGGACCATTCCGAGATGGACCATTCCGAGATGGGGAACCCCGCCCTGCCACGCGAACCCATCCCTCCTCTCACCGATGCCGATCGCTCGGCGGCGTTCCCGTTGCTGAAGGATTACCACAAGCACGGCACCAGCCTGAACTCGTTCTGGCTCATGGACCAGTTGGAAGGGGCGAACACGGATGAAGGCAGGGAGATCGCCTGGGAGGGGATCGGTTGGGTCGGCAGCGACCTCAACCGCCTCTGGTTGCGAACCAAGGGTCACGCGCTGGACGAAAGCCTGCAGCGCGGGCGGATTGAAGCCTTGTACGGCCGCGCGATCCATCCCTGGTGGGATGCCGTGGTCGGCGTGCGCCGGGATTTTGGTGACTTCGGTGGAGGCGGAACGCCGCGCAACTGGGCCGCGTTCGGCGTCCAGGGTCTGGCGCCCTACAAGTTCGAGGTCTCGGCAACGGGCTACGTCGGAGAGGGCGGCGAGACGGCGGCCATCGTCGAGGTCGAGTATGAGATGTTGTTCACCAACCGGTTGATCGCCAATTGGGGGCTCGAAGCCAATTGGTTCGGGCAGACCGATCCGGAGGAAGTCATCGGTGCGGGCCTGAGTACCGTGGAGGGAGGCGTCCGCTTGCGTTACGAGATCACGCGGCAGTTCGCGCCCTACGTGGGATTCGAGCGCGAATGGAGTTTCGGCAAGACGTCGGACCTGCGCGGGCTTAGCAGTCATTCCAGAACCGACAACCGGTGGGTGATCGGCCTGCGCTTCTGGTTCTGACGAAGCTCTCGGGGCTGGAAAGATGGCAGGGGTGGGGCCAAGCGCTACCTTCTTCTAGGATCGCTTCTGCGACAGGCGAGCCGTCCGAGGCGATCCGGTCGAACACGACGTCCGTGTTGTGGCGTGCGAGATAGGTGGCGATGTCCGAGCCGGGTTCCGACCCATGCCGTCGTGGATGCCGGTCGGCATCCACGATCAGGACGGTCACGGATTCGGCATTGGAGATGAAAGCCATGCCCGTATTCTTCCCGGCGATGATGCCCCGGCATCGTCTGCCGCCACCCACTGCCGGCCATCGAAACGCCGTCACCGCCACTCCGCGACGGCCTGGCGGCGACGCCGGCCCTTCAGATCAGAGGCCGGTCATCTTGAGCGCTGCTTCCGGCAGGCGCTCGCCTTCCACCTTGATCTTGGCAACCTCGGCATTGAGCTGGGCGATGTCCTGAGGCTTCAGGTCGAGCGTGACCGCGCCGATGTTCTCTTCCAGGCGATTGAGCTTGGTGGTGCCGGGAAT
>CAZTGY010000327.1:2899-3600 GCA_964613445.1 uncultured Chromatiaceae bacterium
GTGGCACGTGGTTGCGGAAATCGGTCGGATCGAACGTGGTCTTGTCGGTGATCTTGCCGGTCAGGAAGCCGGCGCCGAGCGGGCTGAACGGCACGAAGCCGATGCCCAGTTCCTCCAGCAGCGGCAACAGTTCCAGTTCCGGCCCGCGCCAGAACAGCGAGTACTCGCTCTGCACCGCCGTCAGCGGCTGCACGGCGTGGGCGCGGCGGATGGTCTGCACGCCGGCCTCGGACAGGCCGAAATGCTTGACCTTGCCTGCGGCGATCAGGTCCTTGACCGCGCCGGCCACGTCCTCGATCGGTACCGCCGGGTCCACGCGGTGCTGGTACAGCAGGTCGATATGGTCGGTGCGCAGGCGCTGCAGCATCTTCTCGACCGCGCGCGCGATGTGCTCGGGCCGGCTGTCGGTGCCGAGGCCGCGCTCGCCGGCCTCCGGGTCGATGTCGAAGCCGAACTTGGTGGCGATGACCACCTGGCCGCGGATCGGCTGCAGCGCCTCGCCGACCAGTTCCTCGTTGGCGAAGGGACCGTAGGCCTCGGCGGTGTCGAACAGGGTGATGCCGCGGTCGTGGGCGGCATGGATGAGCTTGATCATCTCCTGCTTGTCGGCGGCCGGGCCGTACACGGCGGTCATGCCCATGCAGCCCAGGCCGAGGGCGGAGACTTCCAGGTCGTTTCCGAGTTTGCGGGTTTTCATGCTT
>CAZTGY010000328.1:0-2707 GCA_964613445.1 uncultured Chromatiaceae bacterium
TCATCACGGCCGTGGTCCTCTCGCCGCCGACGGCGCAGGCGCATGGCGCCGCTGACGACCAGCTCGAACGGGTGTCTCACGCGCTGGAGCACGACCCTGCGGACGCGCAGCTGTACGTCTGGCGTGCCACGTTGCGCCAGACGCAGCGGGACTGGGCTGGCGCACTGGACGACCTCGACCGTGCCGCGCGGCTGGCGCCGCAGCTCGCAGTCGTGGATCTGAACCGGGGCCGCCTGCTGCTGGATGCCGGGCGCCCCGCCGAGTCGCGCGTTGCCCTTGACCGGTACGTGCAACGCGCTGGCGACGACCCGCAGGGCTGGCTGGAACGTGCGCGGGCGCAGGTCCGGCTGGGCGAGCCGCTGGCCGCGGCCCGGGACTACCGCGCCGCCACGGAGCGCCTCGACGAACCCGGGCCCGACATCATTCTGGAGCACGCCGACGCCTTGCTGGCAGCGGGTGAGGCGCACCGCGAGCAGGCCTTGCAGGTGGTGGAGAGCGGCATCTCGCGCCTGGGCCCGCTCCTCACGCTCCAGCTCAAGGCCGCGGACATCGAGCTCGGCCTGGGCCGGTACGACGCGGCGCTGCGCCGCTTCGAGCAGCTGGCGTCGCTGTCGCCGCGCAAGGAGCGCTGGCATCTCAGGCGCGGCGACGCGCTCCGCAGCGCAGGCCGCCCGCAGGAGGCGCGAGAGGCCTACCTCGCCGCGCTGGCGTCGCTCGACAGCCTGCCGCCGCACCTGCTGCAGGTGCCTGCAACTCGGGACCTGAAGCGACGGGTCAGCGAACGGCTGGCCACGCTGTGACATCGAGCCCGGCCATGAAGACCTCCGACCTTCGCCTGCGCCTCTTGCTTCCGGGCCTTGCCCTGCTCGCGGCCAGCCTGGCCGCCGAGGCGCAGCAGGTCGTGCGGGCGCCTTACCTGCAGCTGTCCACGGAGGACAGCGTCGTGGTCAAGTGGCGGACCAACATCGCCACCGAAAGCGTGGTGCGCTTCGGCACCGCGCAGGGCGTGCTGAACATGCAGCAGATGCCCGGGGGCACGCGCACCGACCACGAAGTGACCGTCACCGGCCTGGCCGCCGACACCAGGTACTTTTACTCCGTGGGCACTGCCACCGCCACGCTGGCCGGCAACGACGCCAGCCACTTCTTCCGCACGCATCCGGCGCAGGGCACGGCCAAGCCGCTGCGGGTGTGGGTGCTCGGCGACGCCGGACGCGGCAACGCCGACCAGCGCAATGTGCGCGACGCCTACCTCGCTTTCACCGGCGCGCGGGGCACCGACCTGTCGCTGCTGCTGGGGGACAACGCCTACGACAACGGCACGGATGCCGAGTACCAGGCCAGGCACTTCGCGATCTACCCGATGGTGATGCGCAACACGGTGATGTGGTCCACGCGCGGCAACCACGAAGCCAGCAGCACCGTCTACTACAACATCTTCGCCATGCCCACCGCCGGCCAGGCTGGCGGGGTGGCGTCCGGCACCGAGGCGTACTACTCCTTCAATGTCGGCAACGTGCACTTCGTCAACCTCGATTCCTACGGCTCGAGCCGGTCGGCCACCGGGCCGATGGCCGTGTGGCTGGAGAACGACCTGGCCAGCAACACGCTGCCCTGGGTCATCGCCTTCTGGCACCACCCTCCCTACAGCAAGGGCTCGCACGACTCCGACACCGAGATCGAGCTGATCGAGATGCGCCAGAACTTCGTGCCCATCCTCGAGTACTACGGCGTGGACCTCGTGCTGGGCGGGCACAGCCATGCCTACGAGAGGTCTGTCCTTCTCTACGGCCACTACGGCAACTCATCGACGCTGGCCCCGTCGATGCAGATCGACGCCGGCAGCGGCCGCGAGGGCGACACGGGCGCCTACACCAAGTCCCCCGGCACGGCCCGCGGGGAGGGCTCCGTGTACGCCGTGGCAGGCTCCAGCGGCGCGATCAGCGGCGGCGCCCTGAATCACCCGGCCATGTTCATCTCGCTGAACCGGCTGGGCTCGATGGTGCTGGACATCGACGGCAACCGCCTGGATGCCCGATTCCTGCGCGAGACTGGCGCGGTGGACGACTCGTTCACCATCATCAAGGCGGGCACAGGCAGCGACCAGGATGGCGACGGCATCGCCGATGCCGTGGACAACTGCACGCTGCTGGCCAATCCGGCGCAGTGCGATTCCGACGGCGACGGCTACGGCAACCGCTGCGACGGGGACCTGAACGACAACGGCGCCACCAATGCCCAGGACACCGCGCTGTTCCGTCAGCAGCTGGGGCAGCCCAGCGCTGGCCCGGCCTTCAACCCGGCCGACGTGAACTGCAGTGGCGCGGTGAACGCCCAGGACACGGTGCTGTTCCGCCAGCTGCTCGGCTCGCCGCCGGGGCCGTCGGGGTCTTCGGACAACTCCCTTGACCTGAATTGACCAGACCCGTCGCATGCCCGGCCCGGAAAATGCGCCGGTGATCAGCCCCGTCAATTCCGCCTAGCGAATGCCTTCCCGGCGGACCTGGGACCCGCTTCGGCGGGTTTCTTGTTTCTGGACCTGGCCAGCGGCGAATCTGGGGATTTCGTCGGGATTCGGTTTGACGCAACGCCGCTGCGGCCACTACCTAGACCGCTGGGGTCCGGTGGGGAGTAGTCTCAGCCCATGACAACAGCCGGGACGCGTGGGCCTAAGCAAATATCTGCGACGGGAGATCACACCATGAAG
>CAZTGY010000328.1:2717-3581 GCA_964613445.1 uncultured Chromatiaceae bacterium
AGAACATCTTGGGAGCCATTGGACTCTCGCTGCTGTCGATGTCAGCCAATGCGGTGCTAGTTGGCGCTGACGGCGGGCTGGCGTATTACGACGATGTCCTGAACATCACTTGGGTCTCCGATGCGAACCTCGCCAAAACGTCGGGCTTCGATGCTGATGGAATCATGACCTGGTCGCAGGCACAAGACTGGATCGCGTCGCTGAACGCCCAGGATGCGGGGCTGGGTTATCTAGGCACCAACGGCTGGCGGCTGCCGACGGTAACGGATACCGGTACTTCCGGTTGCAATTACGGCTTCACCGGAACCGACTGCGGCTACAACGTGAACCTGGCGACTGGCGAGATGGCGCACATGTTCTACAGCACGCTGGGCAACACCGGGTACTACAACATCAATGGTATCCCGACGGGCTGTGCTGGTGCGCCCAACTTCTGCCTTACCAACGATGGCCCATTCTCCAATCTCCAGCCCGAAAACTACTGGTCCGGCACGGAGTACGCGCCGTATACCGGTAACGCGTGGACTTTCTACTTCACCCTCGGCAGCCAGGACAGCCAAAATAAGAACGATGGGCTCTACGCCTGGGCTGTGACGCCAGGCAATCCGCTCAACGCCGTTCCGCTTCCCCCCGCCGTCTGGCTGTTCGGCTCCGCCCTCGGCGTGATGGGCGTGCTGCGCAGGACGCTGGCCAGCTAACTGCGACAGACAGGCTGCACTGGGAACCCGCTTCGGCGGGTTTCTTGTTTCTGGGGCGAGGCTGGGTGCCGGAACTTGCGCCCGAAGGCTCCCTTGGGGATTTCAAAGTGGTGCCGGGAGAGGGACTTGAACCCACACGGTGTCACCACCAACGGATTTTGAGTCC
>CAZTGY010000329.1:0-3562 GCA_964613445.1 uncultured Chromatiaceae bacterium
ACGTTTACGCCATCCTCGAACTGGGACGAGATCGCAACCGAGCCGTTCGGTATGCCACTGCCGCCAAAGTTGGCGCCGGTGAGCGGGCCGAAGGTATCGTAAAGGGGCGTCGCGCTGGCGAGGCCGGGAGCCGCAACAACAATGGCCATCGCGGCCAGCTTCTGCATCTTCATTCTTGATTTCCCCACGGTAGAAAAGGCTGGTTCTAGTTGATTTGTGGACTGACAGTAGCAGAGCCAATCCACGACCGCCAGCCAGATCTAAGCACGACGACTTATGTAAAGCCTGGGGACATACGTGGCAGGCAAAGTTGCGGCGCCGGGTCGTCGTCAGGGCCGCAAAATGCAGAAACCCCGCCGGGGCGGGGTTTTTGGTGGCCGGAAGGCGAAGCCTGGCTAGCAGACGGCGCGGCGACGCATGACGCCCATCAGGCCCAGGGCGGAACCGAACAGCCAGACGGCGGCCGGAACCGGGACCACGTTCACATTGAAGGTGGCGAAGGTGTCGTAGGGCCCGCCGGGGCCTGACAACTGGAGCCCACTGGCACCCAGCGAGACGCCGCACTGGTCGCTGCCGGTACCGATGGTGCAGGTGAGTGCGGAAATAGTCGGGCTGGTCGCGAGCACGCCGAACGGTCCACTCACGAGCAAGGGACTGGCGAGGCCTGTCGCTGCACCCGTCTGGGCGACCAGGATCCCGCCACCATAGGGCAGCGAAATGACCGACACGCCGCTCGCCGAGAAGGTTGAACCCGCCAGCAACGACACCGCCCCGAAATTCGCGGGGGCCGTGAGGGTCAGCGAGAAGTCGACGGTCTGGGGTCCGGAATTGTAGGTAAACGAGCCCGTGACCGGGGCTGCACCTATCAGGCTGAACGCAGGAGTGCCCGGACAGAGGTTACCGGTGACGCACATTTCACCCTGGTCGAGCCCGGGACCGCCCGTCACGGTGAGCGTCGCCGCCATCGTGGCCGCGGGAGCGGCCATCAGGCCGAGAACGAGGGCAAGTCCGGGAAGCCGGGAGCGGCATCCGGCCATGGCACCACTGTGCCCCCCCAGGGTAATTTCGCGTCGTCCCATAACTATATCCCCACGATCAACGGTACTTAAATCAACGGTACATGGATCAACGGTACTTGATTCCAGACGATCAGACCACGCGCCGGCGCATCACGCCCATCAGGCCCAGGGCAGAACCGAACAGCCAGACGGCAGCGGGCACGGGCACTACGCCGGTGAACAGCACGTCAGCCTTCAGGGTGGCTGACCCTCCTCCGAGCATGGGGGGCAAGGTGAACACCCCAAGCGTAATGCCGTTGAGCGACAGGTTGGTGTTCCCGCCGCTGAGGGTGACCTGGCCGGTGAGGATCGGGTTCGTGCTCGAAAAGGGCGTGGCCGCCTGATTGATGCGCCAGCGAGTGCGTAGATGCCGGAAACAGTAACGGGACCCACGGTGTAGTTGTAGGGGTTCGTGCCACTTCCAGCGATCGTGGTGTAACCCGGGCCGGGGGCGATGACGAGGTTGGTCAACGTGAGCGTAGTGCCGGTCAACGCGTTTGCGCCGTTGATGACCGACGGTCCCAGGTCGTTGAACAGGAACGACGTGAGCTGCACCGGGCTGGTGTCGAAGGTCGCCTGCGTGCCGGTGAGCGCGACCGAACTGGCCGGTTGCAGAAGGCTGACGTTGCCAGGGCCCGTCAGGCTGAGTGTCGCGGCGCCACCCGTGAAGTTGTAGACCAGGGGCACTGCCTGCGCTCCGGCAGCGAAACCCAGGAGACCGACCAGCATTCCGGCCTGTATTCCGGCCAGCTTGAGATGGCGCCCGATCTGCTTTCGCATGGTGATTCCCCGCCCCTGATCAGTTGGTTGTGCTTATTGGTCGCCCTTAACGGACGCTCTTTATGAGTGAACCGTACCCGGTAACTCCCATCCCTGCAAGGGGCGCAATCTTCAGCCATTGGCTGTCTCGTGTTATGTCAAAGCCGGGCGTTGCCCCTCGGCAGCCAGGCCTTGAAAGTGATCACTTTTCCGGCTCACCGGGACCCGCGGCAGTGCTGGCCATGGCGGGCCCGGTGACCGGGGTCTCGGGCCGCTTCGCCGGCACCGGCCGCGTGTCGGTCGGCACCCGGGGGCCAACGCTGACGGACAAGCGCTCGATGGTGGTCAGCTGACGCTTTGCCGGGGCCAGTACCGGTGACGGTGCTGGCGCTTTCGCCCTGGCCTTCGCGGCCCTGGGAGCGGCCGGCTTCTTCGCCGCGACCCTGGCGACGGGACGCTTCGGCGCGGCGGGCTGCGTTCCGGGAGGCGGGGCAATCTTCCTGGCCAGGGCCGCGCGCCGACGCCGGGCCGCCGCCTGCATGCGCGCGAGGCGCTTCTCCGCCTCGGCCCGAATCGCCTTCAGCCGCTTCTTCGCCTCCTTCTTGGCGGCCTTGAGCTCGCGACGGACTTCCCGGAGCTCCTTCTTGGCCGCCTTGATGGTCTTCTTGAGCTGGGCCGCCCGGGTACGGGCCGCCTCCAGGGCGACGCTGGCCGGTGCCGTGGCCTTGCTGCGGGCTGATCCGGCCGCCTTACGGGCCTTCTTCTTCGCTGCCATTACCTATTCCTCTTGGTTGTTTCGGCATTGCTGCCGCGGGAATTTCGGGTGCCTGCGTACGTTATCACGGCCCATCGGGCCGGACCGCGCCGGCCTACCCGCCCGTGGGCAGCCGCCGTCGCTCGGCGCTGGCCGGCCGCAGCACCGGTGCCGCCGTGACGGCCCAGCCCTGGGGATCCTGCCGCCGGGCCGGCGAGGGAATGGAGCAGGCCACCCGCCCCCGGTTCTTCCGCAGGGCTTCCACGTCCAGGCGCCAGCCGCGCCGCTCCCAGTCCTGCAGCCGCTGGCGGTAATTCATGATCACGTCGTCGGCCGGCACGATGAACTCGCCGATGGCCTCTGTGGACGGGATCTGGGGGTCGAGCTTCTCGACGACGACGCGATCCTCCTCGACCGCCACCGCCATGCGCTTCAGGAAGTTCTCGTCATACCGGTCCTCGAGCATGCAGTTGCGCTGCATGACCAGGAAGATCTCCAGGTCCAGCTCGTCCCGGGGCACGGCATAGAGGTAGATGTGCATGTGGTTGGTCGGGCTGAAGTTCACCCGCGTCCAGGTAGAGGCTGCTCCGTGATAGCCGGAGCCGGACTCGTTGCGGCCCTCCGGCTGCAGCTTCTTCATGTCCTTGTCCGGCAGGTCGGGCGAATAGAACACCACCATGGCGCCGGCGCCCCAGGCGCTCTCCTCCACGTTGATCTTCGGCACCTCGTAGTTGGTGCTCTTGCCAGCCATGCCAAATCCGGCGTGCACGTACTCGATGTGGGACGGGTCGGACTGGTTCTCCACCAGCCGCACGTAGTTGATGTTCCACCGGTAACGCATGGACAGGCTGCGCCAGCCGGGCTGCCCCCACTCGTTGTTGGGCATGATGGTCGGCCGCTCGCTCTCGGGCAGGTCGCCCAGGAAGACGAACACCAGGCCGTAGCGCTCCTCCACCGGGTACGCGTCGATGCGGGCCCGGGCGGGAATCTT
>CAZTGY010000330.1:0-2302 GCA_964613445.1 uncultured Chromatiaceae bacterium
GTACTCCATCCTGGGCCCCAATGGCCTGACGGAAGTGACCAACGCGCCGGGCGGCGCGGAGATCGAAGGCCTCGAGATGGACGTGAGCTGGGCCGCCACGGAGGGCCTGGGGATTTCGGCCGGCGTCGCCTTCATCAATGCGGAGCTGGACGGTCCCTACTGCCAGAACCTGTTCAACGGCGCGGCCGTGTCCGCCGACCCCTGCCCGCTGGATGGCGGCGGCAGCGAGCCGCCGGCGGCGCCCGCGGGCACCAAACTGCCGGTCACGCCGGACTTCAAGGCCAACCTGACCGGCCGCTATCAGTTTGAACTGGGCCAGCTCGATTCCCATTTCCAGGTGGCGCTGGTCTACGTGGGCGACCGGCAGACCGACCTGCGCACCTTCGAGAACGGCATCGTCGGGGAGATGCCTTCCTACACGCTGACGAACCTGTCCTTCGGCGCCGGCGCCGGCAACTGGGCCGTGGAGTTCTTCATCCGCAACGCCTTCGACGAGTACGCCGAGTTCAGCCGCTACGCCCAATGCCCCGAGGCCCGGTGCGGCACGCAGTCCTACTCGGTCGTTGCCCCGCCCCGGACCTTCGGCGTGAAGTTCAGCCAGGAATTCTAGGGGGCCGTAGCTGGACAGCGCCGGTCGGATCGGCCCGTTGCGGGCCACCTTCCTGGTGGCCGGCAACATGATCGGGTCGGGCGTCTACCTGTTGCCGGCCACGCTGGGGGCCTTCGGCTCCGTCAGCGTCATCGGCTGGGTCGTCTCCGGCCTGGGGGCGTTCCTGCTGGCCGGCGTCTTCGTGATGCTCATCGCCCTCCGGCCGGAGAGCGTCGGCATGGTGCGCCAGGTGCGGGATGGCCTGGGGCGCTTCTTCGGCTTCCACGCCAGCCTGCTGTACTGGGCCGGTGGCTGGATCGGCAACGTGGCCATCGCCGTGGCGGGCACCGGCTACCTCTCCATCTTCTTCCCGGCGCTCAAGGACGCCGTGCCCGCCGCCCTCTGCACGCTGGCGATCATCTGGCTCATGACGCTGATCAACTTCCTCGGCGCGCGGCGGGTCACGGACTTCGAAGGTGGCACCCTGCTGATCGGGCTGCTGCCCGTGCTCGGCGTGGCGGTCCTCGGCTGGTTCTCCTTCGACCCGGTGGTCTTCCAGGAGTCGTGGAACGTCAGCGGCAGGCCGGATGCGCAGGTGGTGCCCGCCACGTTCTCGCTGATCTTCTGGGCCTTCGTGGGCCTGGAGAGCGCGTCGGTGGCGGCTGCCGTGGTGCGCAACCCGGCCCGCGACGTGCCCGTTGCCACGCTGGGTGGCGTGGCGCTGGCCGCCTTCGTGTACCTGGCCGCGTCGGTCGCCATCAGCGGCCTGTTGCCGGCGGCCACGCTGGCCCAGTCGAGCGCCCCCTTTGCCGACGCGGCTGCCCGCTGGGTCGGACCCGCGGCGGCGGCGCTGGTGGCCGGCTGTGCGGTGCTCAAGGCCTTCGGCACGCTGTCCGGCTGGCTGCTCGTCACGGCAGAGGGCGCCCGCAGCGGGGCGGAGTCCGGCGTCTTTCCCCGGGTCTTCCGCGAGGGCATCAACGGGCCGCCCAGGCGCAACCTGCTGATCGTCGCCGGGCTGATGTCCCTGATCGTCGTGCTGAGCTCGCTGGCGCCGACGCTGGCCGCGCAGTTCACGATCCTCATCAACCTGGCGACGCTGCTGTACCTCGTGATCTACGCCTACTGCTGCGCGGCCCTGTGGCGCTCGACGGGCAACTGGGGCATCCGGCTGGTCGCCGTGCTCGCCGCCGGCTTCTGCCTGTGGGCCATCTCGGCCTCCGACGGGCAGCAGCTGGCTTACCTGGCCGTGCTGTGCGGGCTTGGCGTCCCGCTCTACCTGAGCCTGCGCAGTGGCATTCAGGCTCGCTAGCTTCCTGGTCCTGCTCCTGGCGGGCGCCGGCGCGGCCGCGCTGACCGAGACGGAGGAGCTCGCCCGGGACATCCTGGCGGAACTCGTCGCCATGGACACGTCGCCCGCCGGCGACACCGGGCGCACCCGCGAGTCGGCGGAGCGGCTGGCTGACATGCTGAAGCGCGCCGGCTTTCCCGAGGAGGACGTGCAGGTGCTGGGCCTCACGCCCGGCGACGGGAACCTGATCGCCAGGTACCGCAGTGCCCGGCCCACGCAGAAGCCGGTGCTGCTGATCGCCCACCTGGATGCCGTGTCGGCCTCGCCCTTTACCTGGGATACCAACCCGCTGCAGCTGGTGGAAAAGGACGGCTACTACTACGGCCGCGGCACCCGGGACATCAAGGGCGGCGCGGCCATGCTCG
>CAZTGY010000330.1:2312-3550 GCA_964613445.1 uncultured Chromatiaceae bacterium
AAGGCCGAGGGCTTTCGCCCGAACCGGGACCTGATCCTGCTCTTCACCGCCGACGAGGAGTACAGCGGCGGCAACGTGGACTGGCTGCTGAAGGAGCACCGGCCGCTGATCGACGCGGCCTTTGCCCTGAACACGGACGCGGGCCAGGTGGACCTCTTCCCCGACGGGCGGCCCGAGGCCTTCGGGCTGCAGACCGCGGAGAAGATCTACGCGAGCTTTGCCCTGGAGGCAGCCAGCCCGGGCGGCCACAGCTCCCGGCCCGGTCCGGACAATGCCATCTACAAGGTCGCCCGGGCCCTGGCCCGCGTCGAGCAGTTCCGCTTTCCCCGCGACCTGAACGAGACCGCCCGGGTGTATTTCGAGCGCTGGGCGCGCATGGCGCCGCCGGAGCTTGCAGCCGGAGCCCGGGCGCTGGGCGCAGGCCGGCTGGACGATCCGGCCATCGCCGCGGTTGAAGAATCGCCGTACCTCAACGCACTGATCCGCACGACCTGCGTCGCCACCCAGCTGCGCGGGGGCAGCGCCGAGAACGCCCTGCCGGAGCGGGCCCGGGCGGTGGTGAACTGCCGGATCCTGCCCCAGTCCTCGCCGGCAGCCGTGGAGGCCGTGCTCCGTGACCTGGTGGCCGGGGACGGCGTCACCGTAAACCCGGTGGCACCGGCGCCCATGGGGCCCCCGTCACCGCTCGACCCGCAGGTGCTCGGTCCCGTCGAAGCGGTGGCCGCCGAACTGTGGCCGGGCATTCCGCTGCTCCCGGAAATGAGCCCCGGGGCGAGCGATGGCGTCTTCCTGCGCGGTGCCGGTATCCCGACCTACGGCGCGGGTGCCGTGCCGGAGGACCCCGACGACGACACCTCCCACGCCCCCAACGAGCGGATCCGTGTCGCCGCGTTCCACGAGGCGATGGAATTCTGGTACCGGCTCATGAAGCGCGTGGCGGAGTAAGATCGACGGCGAAGAGGAGCAAGCCATGTTCATGAACTTCTGGTACCCCGCCGAGGAGAGCAGCAATCTCACGGACAAGCCGCTGAAGGTGCAGATGCTCGGCCTCTGGTTCGTCCTCTGGCGCGACAGCGGGGGCCGGGCCCATTGCGTGCACAACACCTGCACCCACCGGGGCGGGTCCCTGGGCGACGGCAAGGTGGTGGGGGACTGCATCCAGTGCCCGTACCACGGGTGGAAGTTCAACGGCGCCGGCGGCTGCGAGCGGATCCCGTCACTCGGGCCCCTGGCGAAGA
>CAZTGY010000331.1:0-685 GCA_964613445.1 uncultured Chromatiaceae bacterium
AGGGCGCCGTGCTCGTGGGGCTGGCCCGGTATTCCGCCGCGGTGCCGCTGCTCGAGGCCGCGCTCGAGGCGGGCCCCGACGACATGGCCCTGATCAACCTCGGGCTGGCGCACCAGCAGCTCGGCCAGGCCGGCGAGGCGCTGGCCGCCCTCGAGACCGCCCTGCGCGTCAATCCCGACAACGCGCGGGCGACCGCCGACCTCACTGCGCTGCTGTCGGCCACCGGGCGCAGTGAGGCGGCACTGCGGCTCGGCGCCGAATTCCTGCAGCGCCACCCCGGCGAGCGCCTCGTGCTCGCATCCCGGGGCGTGGCCCTCCGGGACGCGGGCCAGGCCGGCGCCGCGCTGGAGCTCGTGGACCTGGAGCGTCTCGTCAGGATCCGGGAGTTGCCGCTTCCGCGGGGCTTTCCGGACATCACCGCTTTCAACTCGTGCCTCGCCGCCCTGCTGCGGGCGGACCCGTCGCTGCTGGCGAGCCCCCTCGGCAAGGCCACGCGCGGCGGCATGCAGACCGGCGAACTCGATCCCGACGCGTCGCGGGTGCTAGGCGCCTTCCGGGATGCGTTGAATGCGGAACTGCGCTCGGTGATTGCGGAGCTGGGGAGGGACGGCTTCGCGGAGCACCCCGTCATGGCCTGGGCGTCGGACCGCTGGACCCTGCGCATCTGGGGCACGCTGCTCGCTCC
>CAZTGY010000331.1:695-2413 GCA_964613445.1 uncultured Chromatiaceae bacterium
GCTCGCTCCCGGTGGCCACCAGCTGCCGCACCTGCACCCGCTGGCCTGGATCAGCGGCGTCTACTACGTCGAGGTGCCGCCGGGGCTCGGCGCCGACGGCGCCCTGGAGTTCGGCGAGCCGCCGCCCCGGGTCAGCGCGCGGGTCGAGCCGGAACGGCGCCGGATCAGCGCGACACCCGGGCGGCTCGTGGTGTTCCCGTCCTGGTTCTGGCACCGGACGCTGCCCTTCGCCCAGCCGGGGGAACGCATCAGCCTGGCCTTCGACGTGATGCCCCTGGCTGCCGGGTCGTAGGGGCGGCTTCAGCCGCGACGAAAGTGGACACCGGACGGTCCGGAACGCTCTATTTCCGTCGCGGTGCCTTAGCATTTGCCCATGAAGACCGCCCTCAAGGTACTGGCTGCCGTGCTCGTGATCGCCGTCGCCGGCGTACTCACTTATATCTACGGCTTCCTGCCCCGCCAGCGGCCGGCGCCGGACTTCCGCGTGGCCGCCACGCCCGCCGCCATCCAGCGGGGCGAGTACCTGGTCAAGCACGTGCTCCTCTGCCACGACTGCCATTCGGAACGGGATTGGGCCCTCTTCAGCGGCCCTGCCAAGCCGCCCCTGGGCGCCGGCCGGCCCTGCATGGACCGGGATACCAAGGCGGTGGGCATCAACTTCGGCATGGGCGGGTTCCCGGGCCGCCTCTGCATCCGCAACATCACGCCGGACGTCGAGACGGGCATCGGCGGCTGGACGGATGGCGAGGTTGCCCGCGCCATCCGCGAGGGCGTGAGCCGCGACGGGGCCGCGCTGTTCCCGATCATGCCCTGGTTCATGTACACGGGCATGTCCGACGAGGACGTCGGGGCCGTGATCGCCTACCTGCGCGCGCAGCCGCCGGTCGAGTCCTTCCGCCCCGACCGGCAGCTTGATTTTCCGCTCAACATCATCTTCCGCTTCTACCCGAAGCCCCTCGACGGCCCGGTGGCGTCGATTCCGCGCAGCGACACCGTCGCCTACGGCCAGTACCTGGCCAGGATCGCCCGCTGCGAGTTCTGCCACACGGCCCGGGTCCGCGGCCGGCTCGAGCCGGTGCCCGACCGGCTCTTCTCCGGCGGCGTGCCCTTCGTGATGGGCACCCGGACCCAGTACTCCAGGAACCTCACCCCCCACGAGACGGGCATCGGCGGCTGGACGAAGGACATTTTCATCGCGCGGTTCCGCGCCCACACGGCACCGTACCCCGTGACCGAGGAGCAGAACTCCGAGATGGACTGGGTGGCGTTCTCGGGAATGACCGACGGGGACCTTGGCGCCATCTGGGATTTCCTGCAGACTCTGCCGCCCCTCGAAACCAAACTGCTCGACAGGGCTGACTAGTCATGAGAATCGCGATAGTGGGCGCCACCGGCATGGTCGGCGAGGCCATGCGGGCCATCCTGGACGAGCGCAACTTCCCGGCCGATGAGGTCCGGTTCATGGCGTCGGCCCGCTCGGCGGGCCGCCAGCTTCCCTGGCGCGGCCGGGCAATCACGGTCGAGGACGCCGACACGGCCGACTACGCCGGCGTCGACATCGCCATCTTCTCGGCGGGCGGTGCCACGTCGAAGGCGCTGGCCCCGAAGGTGGCGGCGGCCGGGGCGATCGTGGTGGACAACTCGAGCGCCTGGCGCATGGATCCGCAGGTGCCGCTGGTGGTGAGCGAGGTCAACCCGCACGCGCTGGACGCCATACC
>CAZTGY010000331.1:2423-3546 GCA_964613445.1 uncultured Chromatiaceae bacterium
TACCGAAGGGCATCGTGGCCAACCCGAACTGCACCACCATGGCCATCATGCCGGTGCTCATGCCGCTGCACCGGGAGGCGGGGCTCGTCCGGCTGATCGCCGCCACGTACCAGGCCGTGTCGGGCGGCGGCGTGGCGGGCGTCAGCGACCTGGAGACGCAGGTCCGCAAGACCGCCGACGAGTCGGCGAAGCTCGCCGTGGACGGCAGGGCCGTGAGCCTGCCGGCCCCGACGAAGTTCGCCAAGCCCATCGCCTTCAACGTGCTGCCCTATGCCGGCGCCTACGCCCAGGATGCCGTCGAGGGCGACGAGGGCTGGACCGACGAGGAACTCAAGCTCCGGAACGAGAGCCGCAAGATCCTCGGGATACCCGGCCTCAAGGTGGCCGGCACCTGCGTGCGCGTCCCCGTCTACACGGGCCACTCGCTCAGCGTGCACGCGGAGTTCGAGCGGCCCGTCAGCGTGGCCCGCGCGAAGGAGCTGCTCGCGGCGGCCCCCGGCGTGGAGCTGCTCGACGTGCCCACGCCGCTCGAAGCCGCGGGCCGGGACGCCTGCTACGTGGGCCGCATCCGCCGGGATCCCACCGTGGACCACGGCCTGGTGCTGTTCGTCTCCAACGACAACCTGCGCAAGGGCGCGGCGCTGAACGCCGTGCAGATCGCGGAGCTGCTGGCGGCCAGGGTGCGCCGCTAGCCGGGCCCACTGCAGGACGTCCAAGCTATTCCGCGGGGCGGCGTGTAGCATCTGCACCCCGTTTCCACCCCCTCCCAGGACGTCCCCCGTGATCACCACCGCCAACCTCACCATGCAGTTTGGGGCCAGGCCCCTGTTCGAGAACGTCTCGGCCAAGTTCGGCGGCGGCAACCGCTACGGGCTGATCGGGGCGAACGGCTGCGGCAAGTCCACCTTCATGAAGATCCTGGGCGGCGACCTCGTGCCCACCTCGGGCAACGTGGCACTGGATGCCGGCGTCCGCCTCGGCAAGCTGCGCCAGGACCAGTTCGCCTTCGAGGAATACCCGGTGATCGACACCGTGATCATGGGGCACGCGGAGCTCTGGCTCATCAAGCAGGAGCGGGACCGGATCTACGCCCTGCCGGAGATGAGCGAGGAGGACGGGATGC
>CAZTGY010000332.1:0-513 GCA_964613445.1 uncultured Chromatiaceae bacterium
CCGGGGGCGTAGGGGGAGGCGCCGAGGCCTCCCAGGGAACTGTCCAGCGTCGTGATGCCTTCTTCCAGGGCCGCGAGCGCGTTGGCCAGCCCCAGCCCCCGGGTGTTGTGCAGGTGGACGCCGCTCAGCTTGTCGTTGCCCACTTCCTTGCGGACGAGGCGGATCAGGCGCCGTACCTGGGCCGGATTCGCATAGCCGGTGGTATCGGAGAGGCCGATGTCGTCGCAGCCCGCCTCCATCAGGGCCGCGGCCAGTTCCACGACCTTCCCCTCGGGCACGGTGCCCTCCAGCGTGCAGCCGAAGGCGGTCGCCACGTTGCCCTCGAAGCCAGGGCGCCTGTCGGCGGGCATCTGGCGGAGGAGCGCGGCGATGCGCCGGACGTCGTCCAGCACCTCCGCGTGAGTCTTGCGCAGGTTCGCCTTGCTGTGGGTCTCGCTGGCGGAAAGAGGTAGTGCAATCTTGTGCGCGCCGGCGGCGATGGCGTCCTCGGCGCCCCTGAAATTGGGGACCAGC
>CAZTGY010000332.1:523-3520 GCA_964613445.1 uncultured Chromatiaceae bacterium
TGGTCCGTGCATAGGCCACGACCTCGGCGGCATCGGCCATCTGCGGGAGCAGCTTCGCCGGCACGAAGGAGCAGACCTCGATCTCGCGGACACCGGCGGCGGCTTCTGCCGCTATCCACGCCTTCTTGGCCGCCGTCGGCATGATGGACTTGATGCTCTGCAGGCCATCCCGGGGGCCCACCTCGCTGACGAGAACGTCGATATCGCGTGTACCAGCCATCGGACTTTCCTGCTTGCTGAAGGCCCATATTCTATATGGGGGCGGGGTGGGGGATAATCCACGGCCCGGATGCCTGGCCCTGGCCGCTGGCCCCGGCATGAACGTCCCAATTAACTAAAGGTAGCGTGATGGCAGGTCGACAGGGGTTGCCCCTCGCCGGGGTGCGGGTCATTGAGTTCACCCACATGGTCATGGGCCCCGCCGCGGGTCTCATCCTTGCCGACCTGGGCGCGGACGTGATCAAGATCGAGCCGGTGGACGGGGACAGCACCCGCCGGCTGCCCGGGTCCGGGTCCGGCTACTTCCCGATGTACAACCGGAACAAGCGCAGCCTCTGCGTCGACCTGAAGGCCGACGACGGCCGCAAGCTCGTGCTCCGGCTGATCCAGGATGCCGACGTGCTCATCGAGAATTTCCGGCCCGGCACGATGGACCGGCTGGGATTCGGCTACGAGGCGCTGAAGGTGGCCCACCCCCGCCTGATCTACTGCAGCGAGAAGGGCTTCCTGAGCGGTCCCTACGAGAACCGCACGGCGCTCGACGAAGTCGCCCAGATGATGGGCGGTCTCGCCTACATGACCGGGCCTCCGGGGCAGCCCCTGCGGGCGGGCACCTCGGTGATCGACGTGCAGGGCGGCATGTTCGGCGCGGTCGGCATCATCGCGGCGCTTCACCAGCGGCACGCGACGGGCCGTGGCCAGAACATCGTGGCGTCGCTGTACGAGAGCACCGTGTTCCTGGTGGGCCAGCACATGGCCCAGCACGCGGTGACGGGCAAGCCGGCGGCGCCCATGCCGGTGCGGGTGTCGGCCTGGGCGATCTACCAGGTGTTCGAGACTGGCGACGGGCAACAGGTGTTCGTCGGTGTCGTGAGCGACAAGCAGTGGAAGGACTTCTGCGCGGCTTTCGAGCTTCACGAACTCGCGGCTGATCGCACCCTGGACACCAACAACGACCGCGTGACCCACAAGGAGCGCCTCGTGCCGATCATCAAGGCGGTCTTCCGGAAGTACACCAAGCAGCAGCTGATGGCCAAGCTCGAGAAGACGGGGCTGCCCTTCGCGCCGATCGCGAAGCCGGAGGAACTGTTCGATGATCCGCACCTTGCCGCGAACAACGGCCTTCTGGAACTGACCGTGACCGACGGCCCCAGGGCAGGGGAGAAGACCCGCCTGCCGGCGCTGCCGCTCGAGATGGACGGCGCCCGGTTCGGCGTTCACCAGGACGTCCCCCGGGCCGGTGAGCATACCCGGGAGATCCTCGCCCAGGCGGGTTACGCCACCGCCCAGGTCGACGACCTCATCGCCCGCAAGGTGATCGCCGGACCCCGTCGCGCCTGAAGGCGCTCCTACGGGGTCGTGGACAGGTAGATCCAGGGACGGCGGGTCCGGTCCCGGTCACGGAATGCGAGGATCTCCGCGTCGCGCTTCAGGGTCACGGCAATCGAGTCGAGGCCCTCCAGCAGCATCTCCCGGTCCGCGTCCGGCAGCGAGAACCCGTGCCGGCTCCCGTCGGGTGCCGTGACGGCCCGTTCCTTCAGGTCCACCGTCAACTGGTTCCGGGCGGGGTCCGCTTCCACCTGGCGCGCCAGGGCCTCGACGGTCCCGTTGTCCAGCGCCACCGGCACGATGCCGTTCCGCACGCAATTGCCCTGGAAGATGGAGCCGAAGCTGGGCGCGATGATGGCCCGGATGCCCCACTCGTGCAGGGCCCAGACGGCGTGCTCCCGGGACGACCCGCAGCCGAAATTGACGCCGGAGAGCAGGATGCGGGCGCGCCGGTAGGGCTCACGGTTGAGGATGAACTCCGGGTTCTCCTCGCGACTGCCCGGTGACTGGTAGCGCCAGCCGGCAAACAGGCCCTCGGCAAGCCCGTCCTTGGACACCCGCTTCATCTCGCGGCTGGGGATGATCGCGTCCGTGTCGATGTTGATGCGGAGCAGGGGCGCTGCGATCGCCGTCAGGGTCGTGAATTTCTCCATGGAAGGCTCCGGGTCAGGCCGGTGGCAGGTGACGGACGTCCGTGAGGACGCCGGTAACCGCGGAGGCAGCCACGGTGGCCGGGCTGGCCAGGTGGGAACGGGTGCGCGGCCCCTGGCGGTTCTCGAAATTGCGGTTCGTGCTCGTCACCACGCGTTCCTCGAGGCCGAAGCTCTCGCCGCCGGCGTAGAAGCACATGGAGCAGCCGGATTCGCGCCACTCGAAGCCGGCGTCACGGAAGACCTGGTCCAGGCCCTCGGCCTCCGCGGCCTTCTTCACCTGGGTCGAGCCGGGCACGCAGATGGCCTTGATGCCGGCCGCCACGTGCCGGCCGCGCAGCACGCCGGCGGCCTCGCGGAGGTCGCTGAGGCGGCTGTTGGTGCAGGACCCGATGAAGGCGGCGGCGATGGGCAGCCCGGCGAGGGGCGTGCCCGGCGTCAGTCCCATGTACTGCAGCGCCCGTTCGGCCGACTGGCGCCGGTCGGGATTGGCCTCGGCGGACGGATCCGGCACGACGCCATCGATGCCGCCACCGTGCTGCGGGCTCGTGCCCCAGGTGACCTGCGGCGCCAGCTGGCTGCAGTCCACCTCGATCTCCCGGTCGAAGACCGCGTCGGGGTCCGATGGCAGCGTGTGCCAGTGAGCCATGGCCTGGTCCCACTGGTCGGCGCGCGGCGCGAAGGGCCGGCCCCGGACATACTCGAAGGTCAGCTCGTCGGGCGCCACGATGCCGGTCCACGCGCCGAACTCGACGGCCATGTTGCAGAGGGTGAGACGGGCCTCTACGGGCAGCGCGCG
>CAZTGY010000333.1:0-3499 GCA_964613445.1 uncultured Chromatiaceae bacterium
TGTTGTCCAGCGTGGCATTGGCTGCCTTCAGCGCCGCGTCGTAGGCCGGATTGCTGAACTTCGAGTAGTTGCCAGTGCTGCCCGTCTCGAGCAGTCCCAGGAAACTGTAGGGGTCGTCGTTCGGCGCAAACCAGGTGTAGCGGAGCATCTGGAAATTGCCGGTGCGGGCATCCTTGTTCAGGCCGTTCAGGTCGCTCGCCACCGGCTGGGCCACCGCACCGATGGCCCGCCACATGGCGGCCATCGCCACCACGATGCGCCGGTTCTCTTCCTGGCTCTCGTAGCGGATCTCGAACTGCAGCGGCTTGCCGGGCCCGAAGCCGGCCTCGGCCAGCAGCTTCCGGGCTTCCGCGAGCCGGGCGGCGGCGGGCTGCTTCGATGCGGGGGCCACCGGCGCCTGGTAACCGGCCACCGTCGTCGGCGTGATGGACCAGGCCGGGCGGTAGCCGGTGCCCAGGAACTTGTTCACGATGCCCTCCCGGTCCAGCGCCAGCGACAACGCGCGGCGGACGCGGGCGTCGTTGAAGGGCGGCCTCGACAGGTTCATCACGAGGTAATTGACCGACAGCGAGGGCGAGATCTTCACTTCCTTCGGCCGCTCCTTCAGGAGCTCCGGCACGTCCTCGCCCGGAAAGTTGAAGACCAGGTCCAGTTCGCCCGCCAGGTAGCGGCGCAGGCTCGTGTCGGCGTTCTGCGTCGGGTAGTAGACGACCCGGTCCAGCTTCACGTCGCTGGCGGCGTAGAAGTGGGGGTTCTTCTCGAGCGCGAGGTAGGACTGGGGCACCACCTCGGCCAGCCGGAAAGGGCCGTTCGTCAGCATCTGCCCCGGACGGGTCCACTGCCGGCCGTACTTCTCGACCTGCTTCCGGGGCACGGGCGCCCCCACGTTGGAGGCCAGGTTCTCCAGGAAATAGGCGGCCGGTGCCTCGAGGCGGTAGACCACCGTGCGCGGGTCCGGCGCCTCCACGCCCAGCGCCTCCGGCGGCAGCTGCCCGCGCACGATCGCCCGCGCATTCTTCACCGGGTAGTAGAAGGACGCGAAGCGGGCCGCGGTCGCCGGCGTGACGAGCCGGCGCGCGGACCAGGCGAAGTCCTCGCTGGTCAGCGGCGAGCCGTCGGACCACTTCAGGTCCGGGCGCAGCCTGAAGGTGTAGGTGAGGCCGTCCGGGCTGACGGTCCAGGACTCGGCGGCGCCGGGAATGACCCGGCTCCGGGCGTCCAGCGTGGTCAACCCCACGTTCAGGTCGTAGAGCGCGGCGCTGGACGTGTTCCCCGTGGCCACGTGGGGATCCAGGCTGTTCGGCTCGGCGGCGGAGCCGCGGTTGAGCGTTCCCGCCGCAGGAGCGGCTTCAGCCGCGACCCACAATCCGGTCGAGAGACAGATGCAAAGAAGGGTCGCGGCTGAAGCCGCTCCTACTGCCGCTCCTACTGCCGCTCCTACGGTGCGCAGGAACATCAGCGGCTCTTCCTCGTCAGGTGGACGTGGTGGTGATAGTGCTCGGCCCGGTACCAGGCGACCAGCCGCTCCACGGGCCGGCGCCGGCTGTCGAAGACCATCAGCCGGAGGTGGACGAGCGGCGCGCCCACCGTCGTGTTGAGCAGGCCCGCGAGGCGCCCGTCGGCCAGCGTGGCCGTGATCACCTGGTCGCAGGACGCGATGTCGACGCCCTTGCGCTCGAGCAGGGTCAGCATCGGGCTTTCGTTCAGCTCATTGAGGTCGAAGCGCACGTCCAGGTCGGCGGGGATGTAGGTCACCACGTAGCCGATGGGCTCCTTGTCCAGCAACCGCACGTGGGACGCGCGCTGCACGCGGGCGCCGTCCGCCAGCCGCAGGTCCTTGCGGGTCTCGGCATCTGCCTCCTGCTCCTGGACCTCCGCCCGGGCCACGCGGGTGTTCTTGCCCAGCCGCTCGACCTTGCGCAGCAGCTGCTCCATGTCGCCGACCACCGGGGCGTCCGCCAGGTCCTCCACGACGAAGGTACCGCGGCCGGGCTGCCGGACCACCAGCTCCTCGTCCACCAGCATGTCCACCGCCTTGCGCGTCGTGATCCGCGAGACGCCGAAGAGGTCGCACAGCTCGCCCTCGGTGGGCAGCCGCTGGCCGGGCTTGTAGGCCCCCTGGTAGATCCAGTCCCGGATGGCCGCATAGACCTGGATGTACCGCGGGCTCCGGAGGGAGTTGTCCACGGGTTCCCGGGTCCGCCCGGCGAGTCGATTTGCCGCGCGCATCAGGCTTTCCGGCAGGCCAGAATGAGCCGGGCGGCAAGTTGTATTAACATCATGACCACATCATAACCCCAACGCAGCCAGGCGAGAGCAGAAACCTAATGAAAAGCCCCACCGAACCCATGGTCCGCGCCGACGGGACCTACCCCACCGCGGCCCTCCGCCAGGACGCGATCAGCGCGGCCGTGGTCCAGACCCGGGTCCAGGCGGTCAACGGCGCGAACCCCGGGCCGGACCTGAAACGGAACCTGGACTACTTCCTCGAATGCATCGACATTGCCCAGGGCTACGGCGGCCGCAGCGACCTGCTGCTGTTCCACGAGTTCCCGATCACCGGGTTCTCCGAGTGGACGCGGGAGCAGCACTACAACATATCGATCGAGGTCCCCGGCCCCGAGACCGAGGAAGTGGCCAAGCGGGCCAAGAAGTACAACTGCTACATCGTCTTCGGCACCTACGCGAAGGACCCGAAGAACTGGCCGGGGCACATCCTCCACCTGATGGTGATGGTCAAGCCCGACGGCAGCGTCGTGCAGCACTGGAAGCAGCGCAACGTGCGCGGGATGTTCCCGGGCTCGGAGCAGTACACCTCGGTGATCTATGACGTGCATGACCGGTTCGTCGAGATGTACGGGCAGGATGCCGTGATCCCGGTGGAGCGCACGGACATCGGCAACATCGCCATGTCCGCCGTCCAGTTCGAGCCCGAGCTGTTCCGCTGCATGGCATTCAAGGGCGCCGAGATCATCTGCCGGGTCGCCACCGGCGGCTTCGAGTTCGACGACATGCGGCTGACCTCGTACCACAACAGCCTCTACACCATGATCGCCAACAATTCCGTCAGCACCCACGGCCGCAACCCGGGCTTCTTCGAGGACACCAACTTCGGCGGTCCCGGCCGGTCCGCCATCTTTGCGCCGCGGGGCATCGAACTGTGCAAGGCGGGGGCCTTCGAGACCAAGGTGCTGGCCCGGATCCCGATCGCCGAGTTCCGGGCCCGGCACCGGATCCCGGACCTGCACCTCAGTTTGTACAAGCCGGTGCTGGACCAGTACCAGGAGCGCTACGCACCGGGCGGCTACATCGACTATATTCCCAAGGACAAGCGGGACGCGTTCCGGCACTTCCAGGAACGGTCCCGCTGGACGCACTACTGGTAACGACTACCCGTCGCGTCCCGGTCCGGTGAAGCCCCGGGCCGGGACGCAACGTCCGGCCATGTTCCGACTGGCTGTTTCATCAACTGTGCCGATGTCTTCGTGGGGGAGACAGC
>CAZTGY010000334.1:0-3495 GCA_964613445.1 uncultured Chromatiaceae bacterium
AGCTGCTGCAGGGCCACGCCGGGGATGATGGCCGACAGGGGCTCCTCGGGATACTCGTTGATCGCCCGCTGGAGCCGGAAGGACGCCGCCCGTGACTTGAGCCCCACCAGCACGGCGGTGATGGCCTTCGGCGTCAGGTCCATCTGCCGCACCTGGTCCGGCGAAATTTCCTGGCCCCGGATGCGGGTGCCGCTCTGCCAGTCCGCGTGGATGGCCTCGATGGCCTCCAGGCCCACGTGCACGGTGCGATCCACCGGCGTGCCGGTCTTCTTCAGGATGCCGCGGATGACGAAGGGCTTGTCGTCGTGGTTCATGAAGCTCGTGGCGCCCAGCCCGTGGGCGATCACCACCGGTTGCCCGGCCTGGTAGCCGAGCTGGCGCGCCACGTCGGCGCCTATGACGGCGTCGAACAGGTCGCCGGGAGGCCCGCCGGCGGCGAACTGCAGCGTGCGGTCGCCGGCGAAGCGGTAATGCTCGTAGTAGGCCGGGCTGGTGCCCAGTACCCGGAAGCCCCGGTGGGAGTCACCCAGCGAGAGGGGGATCGTCCAGGCGACCTCGCGCCGCTGCGCCAGGTCCTGGTAGGTCTGCCAGGTGATGTTGTTGGTGGCGTTGCCGATCCGGAACACGGAGTAGAGCAGCAGGTTCAGGTCGCCGCTCCGCGCCCCGACGATCAGGTCGGTTCCCGAGATGGTGTTGGCGAAGCTCGCACGGGCCTCGGTGCGCACGCGCTCCACGCCGAGCAGCAGCGTGACGCTCACGGCGATGGAGAAGACGGTGAGCAGCGCCGTGCCGCGCCGGTTCCACAGGCTGCGGGCCGCCAGGCTGACGATGGTGCGCAGGCTGCTCATGCGGCGTGCCGCCCCGCCAGCCGGTTCAGCTCCTGCAGGTCGACCTGCCGGTCGAAGCGGCCGGCGAGCGACCGGTCGTGGCTGACGAAGATGATGGCGCTGCCGGCGGCCGTGCACTCGTTCATCAGCAGGTCGATGAAGCCCGCGCGGGCGTCGGCGTCGAGCGAGGAGGTGGGCTCGTCGGCGATCACCAGCTCCGGCCGTCCGATCAGCGCGCGCGCCGCCGCGACCCGCTGCTGCTGGCCGATGCTGAGCTCGGTCACGCGGCGGTCGAGCAGGGCGGGGTCGGCAAGGCCCAGGTGGCCCAGCAGGCGGCCGGCCTCCGTGCGCAGGTCCGTTGCCTCGTTCAACGCGCGGGCACGGCGTCGCGCCGAGAACCGGCAGGGCAGGATCACGTTGTCCCGCACCGGCAGGTAGGGCAGCAGGTTGAACATCTGGAAGATGAAGCCGATGCGATCCACCCGCAGGGCGTCCCGGCGTGCCGCGCCGATCTCGCCCAGGGACTCGCCAAGCACGCGGACGGTGCCGCTGGTGGGCGTGAGGACGCCGCCGATCAGGCCGAGCAGGGTGCTCTTGCCGCTGCCGCTGGGGCCGCTGATGAACACGCGTTCGCCGGGCGCCACGTCCAGGCGTCCGATTTCCAGCAGGGGCTTGCCGCGTCCCCAGCCGAACACGACGTCGCGCAGCTCGACCGTGCTCATTCGGGCAGCAGGACCCGCGTGGTGCCCGGCGTGAGCACGACGGACTTCTGTCCCGTCGCCGTCACGACGCTCGTCACGAGCCGTGCGGTGCCCGGGAAGGCTGCAAAGACCCTGGCCTCGACCCAGCGGAGCGCCGCCGGGCTGCCGCAGCGGAACTCCCAGAAGCCCTCGAGGTCCGCGTGGCCGTCAGTCCCGTAGCCGGGGGGCGACACTGCCGTCGACTGGAGCCCGCAATGGGCGTCCGGCGGCGTGAGGAACAGCGTGGCCCCGTCGCGCAGGACGTTCAGCACCCGGGCCAGCTCCCGGTTCTCTTCCGGGGTGGCGGGCTTGTGCTCGAAGCCGATGAAATTGGCGGCCGGGCCGTCGAGCTCGATCACCAGGCTCTGGCCCTCCACGGCGATGCCCAGGGTGGCGCTGCCGTGCTCGTGCCGGCCCGCCGAGCGGGTCTCGCCAGCCGTGGCCAGACCGACCAGGAAACAGAGCGCGAAGAGGCAGTACCGCACCGTATTTACTCCCTAGAATGGCGCCCATACTACCTTGTCCCACGTCGTCAACCGGAGAGTCCCCATGAGCACCGCCTATCGCTGGGTCGAGCCGCCCTGGCCCCTCACCGATCTCCCCCGCGCGCAGCTGGAAGACCGGATCCAGCAGCTGCTGGGGTCCACCAACATGTGCGTCATGGCCACGGTCAGCGGCAAGGGCCGGCCCATCGCCAGCCCGATCGAGTTCTACGCCGACGGCCTGGACCTCTACATGCTGCCGGACCCGGGCACGCCGAAGCTGAAGGCGTTGCAGCGGGATTCGAACATCTCGGTGGCCGTGCACGGCGCCTACCACGGCTGGCACAGCGCCCGGGGCGCGCAGATCTTCGGCCAGGCCCACATCATCGAGCCCCACGCGCCCGGCTGGGAGCGGGGCATGAAGGTCTTCCGCTGGCACGAGTGGATGAGCGACCTGGCCATGGACACCAGCAAGCCCTTCGAGCGCCAGGTGCTCAAGGTCGTCCCGGACCGGATCCTCTACACCGAGACCTGGCTGTGGAAGCTGGGCTTCGGTGCCAAGCAGAAGTGGCTGCGTGAGGGTTAGCAGCCTGCTCTTCAGATCGCGAGAGCGATGAACCGCACGATGCCGGCCAGGGCGATGAGGCTGATGGTCACGACCAGGGTGGTTTCGACGAACTGGCTGAGGGAGCTGAGGCGGGTCATGGGCTTCTCCGTGATGGGTTGCTGATGAACTGTTCTTCGCGGGTGCCGGTGGCGTGGATGCGGCGCGGGGGCTGCCGTTACAAAGTGTTACAGCGGCGCCGGTGGCCGGCGGCACACCTATACTTCTTCCGTCATGGCCAGCCACCCGCCTCGCCCCGCAACCGACGCCCTGCGCCAGGCCATGGCCCTGCACCGGGCTGGCCGCCTCCGGGAAGCGGACGAGCACTATGCGACCGTCCTGCGCGCCGACCCGCACCACGCCCAGGCGCTGCGCCTCCGGGGCATCCTGGCCCGGGACACCGGTAACCACGAACTCTCACTGAAGCTGCTCCGCAAGGCCGCGGACGCTGCGCCGGCCGACCCGGAGCCCGCCGCCGAGCTGGGCCTGTCCTACCTGGCCGCCGGCTACCTGCAGCTGGCCGAGGGCGCCTTCCGCAAGGCCCTCGCCCGCGACCCGGACTCCAGTAAGGCGCTGGCCAACCTGGGTGCGCTGCTCCAGTACCGGGGCCACGTGCAGGCCGCCATCGACTGCCACCGGCGCGCGCTCGGGCTGGACCCGGACGACCTGGAGGTTCGCTCGAACCTGGCCACCACGCTGGTCGAGGCGGGACGGGGCGAGGAGGCGCTGGCCGAATGCGACGCTGCGCTGGCGACGGCACCGGGGCGGCCCGAATTGCTGGCCACGAAGGGCGCCGTGCTCGTGGGGCTGGCCCGGTATTCCGCCGCGGTGCCGCTGCTCGA
>CAZTGY010000335.1:0-3487 GCA_964613445.1 uncultured Chromatiaceae bacterium
CTCGCTCTGGGGCAGCAGCCCGCCAATCGGCGGCATCGGGCTGGTGGCGCTGTTGATGCGCTGCCAGAGGCGGCTGGTCTCCTTGGCGCCCGGGGTGACAACGGCACCGCGGAAACTGCCGATCTGCAGGTTCTCGCAGGTCGTCAGGCTGAGGCGCGCCGACCCGCCATGGCAGCCCGTGCAGGTCCGGTTGAAGACCGGCTGCACGTCGCAGGCGTAATTGACCGGACCGCCCGCGGAGCCGACGGTCACCGGCACGGTGGCGGAACCGACGCCACCGCGATCGTCCACCACCTCGAGCGTGACCTGGTAGGTGCCGTCGCACTGGAAGACGTGCGTCGGATTCGCCGCGTTGCTCGTGGCGCCGTCGCCGAATTTCCAGAGGATGCTGGAGATCGAGCCGTCAGGATCGTTGATGTTGCCGGTGAAGGCCACCGACAGGGGCTCCACGCCCGACTGCGGGGCGGCCACCGGCGCCGTGGTCGGCAGCAGGTTCGGCGAGATCTTGTCGTTGAGCGTGTTGACGAGGACCTGCGTGATCTGGAGCAGGCGGTTGCGGGCCGCGGGATCCGCCACCTTGTCGTTGATCCGGGTCCGCAGCTTCATTGCCTTGTCGAGTGCCTGCGGGTAGTCCGGCTTGACGACCTTCTGCCGCACCTGGCCGATGAAATCGTTCAGCGCCAGGCGCCCGTCGGGCTTGAGCGCGGAGTCAGGCAGATCTGCAACCACGTTGTAGAGCCCCTTGATCTGCGGCAGCAGTCCGGGCGTGTAGATCTCGACGCTGTTCAGGAGCACCGCGCCCGGGGAGACGAACCCGCCGGAAATGACCACGCGGCCGTCGTCCAGGAGCAGGCCGCTGAACTCGTCACGGCCTGAGGACATGATCCCGGACAGCTTCCAGGAGCTGGTGGCAGGATCGAAGATCTCGGACGTCGACTGGAAGATGCTGGGGAAGTTCGGGCTGGTGGTCACGCCGCCCGCGATCAGCAGGGTGCCGTCCAGCAGTCCCTGGGCACCGATGTCGATGCGCTGCTTGAACATCGGTGCAATCGGCGTGAAGGTCCGCGTGGCGGGATCGTAGATCTCGCTCTCGTCCGTGATGCGGCCGCCCGCCGAGGTGTGCGTGACGTTGTAATAGGAACTGCCCTGCACGACGCGCCCGTCCCGGAGCTTCCCCGGCAACTGGGCCAGGTGCGGGTAGTTCATCGGCCCAACCGGGGTGAAGCTGTTGTCTGCCGGGTTGAAGATCTCGGCGGTATTGACGGGGTAGAGCGTTCCCGCGCCATTTGACCCGGCGGAGATCAGCACCGTGCCGTCATCCAGCAGGATGGCGCTGTGCGCCGAACGGCGCTCCACCATGTTGCCGATCAGGGTGAACAGGCCGGTTGCCGGATCGAATATCTCGGCGGACTGGATGGGCTGCGAACTCGCCGTCGCAACGCCATTGCCGCCACCGGCGATCAGCACCTTGCCGTTCGGCAGGAGCGTCGCCGTGTGGCTGCGCCGGGCGACGCTCATCGGCCCGGCAGTCTCGGTCCAGGAGTTCGTCACCGGATCGTAGACCTCCGCGGTGTTGAGCACGATGCCATTGGCACTCGTCGAGCCCGTGCGGCCGCCGGTTACCAGGACCCGGCCATCGGCCAGCGTCGTGGCAGTGTGGGACCAGCGGCGAATGGTCATGGGCGCCACCGGCGTCACGGAATTATTCGCCGGATCGAAGGCATCCACCGAGGCGGTGATTACGGACGCAGGCGCATTCGCAACCTGGCCCCCGGTGAACAGGACGCGGCCGTCATGCAGCTTCGCGGACCGGTGGATGAACCGGGGCGACGTCATGTTGAGCCCCCGGGTGAAGTCGCCGACTTCGCAGCTGGCGGGACCCATCGCCGTTAGCGCCTCCGGCGACGGCGAGTTCGGGATGCTGGCGTGGCAGCTGATGCAGGCGGTCGGCGCCCGGCATTCGGCGAGTGCCGTATTGCCCAGTGGCAGCAGCAGTGCCGCCAGGGACAGTGGGAAAAACCGTGTAGTCGCTTTCATCGTGGCCCCCTTGGTGTCGGTCTCGTTCTACAGCCCGCATCCAGCCGTGGCTCCCCCCACGCACGGGACGGCATAAGGTCATATCAACATGACGTTTCCATTAGTTTGAAGTGCCGCCGGCCGGTCCATACGTACTTCTACGTACAGACCTCTCAGGAGCGTGGCAGGCGGTTGCCGTAACTCTTCTGTTTTTCGTGGCTTTTCACCGCCGGGTGCGCGGTGTCAGGAGACCGCCTTCGACGGTACCCGGCATGACATCAGTGCCGGGCCTTCCAGGCTCATCCGGGCAACCTTGCGCAGCCGGTCCCGGAGTCCGTCCGGTCCGCAGGATTATGCCGCGACTCCGCTACTCCATCGCAATCCCGAGCAGGGCACGCAGGGCCGGCCGGATCCGCCGCGCCGCTGCCGGCAGGTACTCGCCGGTGTCCTCGTCCATGTAGGCGCGCTGGGCCAGCTCGAGCTGCACGGCGTTGACGCCCCCGGCCGGGCTGCCGTAGTGGCGGGTGATGTAGCCGCCCTTGAAGCGCCCGTCGAGGACGGCGCTGCACTCCGGGATGCCCATGGCGTAGCCGAGCAGGCGCGCCGCCAGGTCCTCGTCGCAGGCCAGGCCGTCGTTGGTGCCCAGGTTGAACACGGGCAGGTCGCCGGCGAACAGGCGCGGCACCTGGCTCCGGATCGAGTGGGCGTCCCACAGCACGGCGGAACCGTGGCGGTCGAGCATCTGGTCCAGCTCCGTGCGCAGGCGGTCGTGGTAGGGCCGCCAGAAGGTGGCGACCCGGTCGGCGATCTCGGCCGGCCCGGGCAACTGCCCCGGCAGCCAGACGGGCTGGCCGGCAAAGGTTTCCGTGGGGCAGATACCGCTGCCCGCCATCCCGGGGTACAGCGACGTACCGTCGGGCGGACGGTTCACGTCCGCGACGTAGCGCGAGTGCGTGGCAACCAGCACCGTGGCCCCCAGCTCCGCCAGGAAGTCGTAGAGGCGGTCCACGTGCCAGTCCGTATCGGGCAGTGCGCGCCCGGCGGCGGTCATCCGGGCGGCAAGTTCCGGGGGCACGAACGTCCCGGCGTGCGGGATGCTCACCAGGAGGCGCGTGTTGCCGGGAATCAGCCGGAAGGTGTCCATGTCACCCGCGCCTGGACGGCAGGATGGCGCCGGCCTCACCCGTGAACCGCCCATCCAGGATCATCTGCTGGATGGCCTGGATGTCGCCCGACAGCGGCCGGTCCCGCTCGAAGCGCGGGCTCACGCCGCGGACCGCCGTGATCACCGCCTCGAGGGGCCCGGAGCTTCGCAGGGGCCGGTGGAACTCGACGCCCTGGGCGGCCGCGAGCAGCTCGATGGCCACCACGCCGGCGGTGTTCCCGGCCATGCGGTACAGGCGCAGGGCAGCCGCCGTGGCCATGCTGACGTGGTCCTCCTGGTTCGCCGACGTGGGCAGGCTGTCCACGC
>CAZTGY010000336.1:0-3485 GCA_964613445.1 uncultured Chromatiaceae bacterium
GCCGAGAAACCCGCGTTCCCGGCACCCGGCGACGCCGGAGTCTGGAAGCTGACCATGGAAATGCCCGCGGGTAGTTCCGTGTACCTCTCCGGAAGTGGCCGTGCCGCGGCCGGCATCTCGTCCGCCTCGATATAGCACCGGCCGCGAAGCGGCAGGGCAGCCAGTCGAAAGCGATGCTCCCGAGGAAGACCGAATTCAAGCGCCATGGTCTGCACGCGGGACTCCATCGCCGGCGTTTCCGGTACCCCAAAGGTGTTCAGGAAGTACTGCTGCATGCCTTTCAGCGACTTGCCACCGACGATGACAATGAACGTGCGGTCCACGGCGCATCTGGCCGGGGGGGAGTCCAGGCCGGGGACGGCCTTCTTGAACTCCGTCAGGTAGATTATTTCACCGCCAGGGCCGCGAATCTGCATGGCCCGGATGTCCGGGCAGAAGGAGAGGTCGAGTGGTGGCGCGACAATTTCGAACGGAGAGTTCCGAAACTGGTCTGCCAGCGCGTCGACCCGGTCAACGATCAGTTCCGCGGCGTGCCAGCCGTGCCGCGTGAAGGCCCGATATCCGGTTTCCGGCGGCAACTCGATGAACCGGAAGACGAAGTCCGTCGCGGCCTCCGGAGCCATTAGCAGACAAGGCGTTCCGGCGAGGGCCGGGACGCCCCACAGCCTGGCCTGGTCCAGGGAGACCTCGCTTCTGCCGACTGCGCGGTAATGGAGATACTGGCTATAGGCGGCTTCCGCCGCGGCGATGGATGGCGTCCGGATCGTTACGCAGGCGATCGGGCCGAGCCGGTTGGCAGTCGAGTTCAGATTATCCCCCGCGCAAGCAGGTCGGTAATGCGTGCCGTGTCGAAGCCAAGGACTGTGCGGTAGATTTCCTCGGAATGCTGGCCCAAGTCTGGTGCGGGTGAGTGGATGCTGCCCGGAGTGCGGGACAGTTTTGGCGCCACGTTCTGCATCCGCAATTCGCCAAACTTCGGGTGCATCGTCTTCACGATGGCGTCCCGCGCGCGGAAGTGGGCATCCTCAAGCATCTCCGGCGTCCGGTAGATCTTGCCGGAGGGGATGCCGAACTTCTCCATCAACTCCTCCAGCGGGCCGGCATCGATGGTTCGGGTCCAGTCGGCGATGAGGTCGTCCAGTTCCGTCTGGCGGGCGCCGCGGGCCGTGTGGGTGGCGTACCGCTCGTCCTTCGCTAGTTCGGGTCTGCCCATGGCTTCCGTCAGCCTGCCAAACACCGTGTCCTGGTTGGCGGCGATGAGGATCATGCCGCCATCCCGGGTCGGGTAGACATTGGACGGAGCTACGTTGGGCAAAATGGCCCCCGTTCGTTCCCGGATGTAGCCGGTCTTGTCGTACTCGGTGACCAGGGACTCCATCATGTTCAGGACGGCTTCGTAGATGGCCGAGTCCACGACCTGGCCCTGACCCGTGCGCTCGCGGTAGTAGAGGGCCGAAAGTGCCCCGACGCAGGCAAACGTGGCAGCCAGGGAGTCACCGATGCTGATCCCCATGCGACTTGGCGGCGTGGCCGGATCACCACAAACGTACCGTAGCCCCCCCATGGCCTCGCCAACGGCGCCGAAACCGGCCCTCTTGGCGTAAGGACCCGTCTGCCCGAATCCGGAGACCCGGATCATGATCAGCCGGGGATTGATCTTCTGCAGTTCGGCATAGGAAAGGTTCCAGCGCTCGAGGGTGCCGGGCCTGAAGTTCTCGAGCAGGAAGTCAGCCTTGGCGATCAGGTCCCTGGCAATGGCCTGGCCTTCGGCCTCGCGCAGGTTCAGGGTCACCGATTTCTTGTTGCGGGCCACCACGGGCCACCAGAGCGACATGCCGTGCGCCTTTTCCCGGCCCCATTCCCGCATGGGGTCGCCCTGGCCAGGCGGCTCGACCTTGATCACCTCGGCGCCAAAGTCGCCGAGGAGCTGACCGCAGAACGGCCCCGCCAGCAGGGTACCCATTTCGATGACGCGGAGCCCCGTCAGTGGACCGCTACCCTGTGTTCGTTCGTTGACCATCCCAAAGCCCTGTCAGATGAGGTGGAAAATCGCGTTGCGCGGCGCAGCCTCGAGGCCCCGGATGGGCCATCGGCCTGGTGACTTCTTGTAACGCTGACTGCGCCGTATAGAATACCGTTTTTCCAGCCTCCTGTAAGGCCATGAGCCAGCCACCACGCCACGTTTCGATCATCGAGGTCGGCCCGCGCGACGGTCTCCAGAGCGAGCCCGAGATCCTGCCGACCGCGACCAAGATCGAGTTCATCCGCCGTGCTGTCGATGCCGGCATCCGGCGCCTCGAAGTCACCAGCTTCGTCCATCCGAAGCGGGTGCCCCAGATGGCGGATGCCGAAGACGTGATCCGCGGCCTGCCTCGCAAGGATGGCGTGATCTACATCGGCCTGGTGCTCAACCGGAAGGGCTTCGAGCGGGCCCAGGCTACGGGGATCCACGAGATTGGCATGGCAGTTGTCGCCAGCGATACCTACAACCAGAGGAACCAGGGTGTCCCTACGGCCGAGTCCGTCAAGGCCTGGGTGGAAATCGCCAGGGCAGCCAGGGCGGCTGGCATTCGGGCCAACGTCATGATCTCGTCGGCGTTTGGCTGCCCCTTCGAGGGCGAGGTGCCGGTGAGGCGGGTCCTCGATCTGGTCGAGCAGGTGATGGAAGGCGATCCCGTGGAGCTGGGGCTTGCCGACAGCATCGGCGTAGGCGTGCCCTCGCAGGTTCGCGACCTTGTCGGCGCCGTCCGGGATAAGGCCCCGGGCACACCAATTCGCTGCCACTTTCACAATACCCGGAATACCGGTATCGCCAATGCGCAGGCCGCACTTGATGCCGGCGTGGCGTCGCTCGATGCAAGCATCGGGGGGATCGGCGGCTGTCCCTTCGCTCCGGCGGCCACGGGCAACATACCCACGGACGATCTCCTGTACCTGCTGGACCGCTCCGGAGTGGAGACCGGGGTTTCGCTCGAGCGGATTATCGCCACGAGCCAGTGGCTGATCGAACAACTCGGCCGGGGCACTCCCGCGATGCTGCCCAAGGCCGGAATCTTTCCGCAGGTCGCGGAAGTCAATCGCGCCCGGCTGGCGAGCTGAACCCAGCCAGGCAAATGGCGTAGAGAAACACGTCCCGCGTCGGTGCTTTCCGGCGCGGGACCTTGCAAGAAAGGTCGTCGTGGCAAACTCTGCCGCGGTCCCGAAGCTGAGCACTGGAACATCTGAGAGGCCTGTATGAGTTACCGACTTGGGGTTGACGTTGGCGGAACGTTCACGGATCTGCTGCTCATCGACGAGCAGAGTGGTGACGTCTTCACGGCCAAAGTACCAAGCACCCCGCACGATTCGTCTGTCGGCGTGCTGAATGGCATCGAGAAAGTCTGCAAGAACGCCGGCATCGATCCCAACAAGATCACGCATTTCATGCACGGCACGACGGTCGCGACGAACACCGTCCTGACCGGCTCAGGCGCCAAGGTGGGATT
>CAZTGY010000337.1:0-625 GCA_964613445.1 uncultured Chromatiaceae bacterium
CAGTGGTGGTACGGGCACAACGCCGTGGGCTTCTTCCTGACGGCGGGGTTCCTGGGGCTGATGTACTACTTCGTGCCGAAGCAGGCCGGCCGGCCCGTGTCCTCCTACCGCCTGTCCGTCGTGCATTTCTGGTCCCTGATCTCCATCTACATGTGGGCGGGGCCCCATCACCTGCATTACACCTCGCTGCCCGACTGGGCCCAGTCGCTGGGCATGGCCTTCTCGATCATGCTCATCGCGCCGTCCTGGGGCGGCATGATCAACGGCATCATGACGCTGTCCGGCGCCTGGGAGAAACTCCGCACCGACCCGATCCTCAAGTTCCTCATCGTGTCCCTGTCCTTCTACGGCATGTCCACGTTCGAGGGGCCGATGATGTCCATCCGCACCGTCAATGCGCTGTCGCACTACACCGACTGGAACATCGGCCACGTGCATTCCGGCGCCCTCGGCTGGGTGGCGATGATCTCCATCGGGGCCCTCTACATCCTCATTCCGCGGCTGTACGGCCGGCGCGAGATGTACAGCGTCAAGGCGATCGACCTGCACTTCTGGATCATGACGATCGGCGTCGTGCTGTACGTCGCCTCCATGTGGATCGCCGGCGTCATGCAGGGCCTGATGT
>CAZTGY010000337.1:635-3478 GCA_964613445.1 uncultured Chromatiaceae bacterium
TGATGTGGCGTGCCACGAACGCCGACGGCACGCTGACCTACAGCTTCATCGAGTCGATGAACGCCACGTACCCGTACTGGGGCATCCGTTTCCTCGGGGGCGTCATGATCGTGTCCGGGATGTTCGTGATGGCCTGGAACGTGTACCGCACCATCGGCCTGCGGGCTCCCGTGCTCGACGTCGCCATTCCCCCCCCTGCGGCCCGGCCGGCCTGACGGAACCGCCATGCAGCACGAAGTCATCGAACGCAATGCCGGCCTGCTGGCCGTACTGACGGCCCTCGTCATCAGCGTGGCCGGCCTCGTGGAGATCGTTCCCCTGTACTTCGCGACGGAGTCCGTCACGCCGGCGCCCGGCGTCATGCCCTACACGGCGCTCCAGCAGGAGGGGCGCGACATCTACGTGCGGGAGGGTTGCTACAACTGCCACTCGCAGATGGTGCGGCCGCTGCGCTCGGAGACCGAGCGCTACGGCCATTACTCGGTAGCCGGCGAATCCGTCTACGACCACCCCTTCCAGTTCGGGTCCAAGCGCACGGGGCCGGACCTGGCGCGCGTCGGCGGCCGGTACACCGACTCCTGGCACCGGATTCACCTGCTGAACCCGCGGGACGTCGTGCCCGAGTCGAACATGCCGGCATTCCCGTGGCTCGCCGAGAACCAGGTGGATGCCAGCCTGACGCCCCGCAAGCTCAAGGCCCTGCGGATGGTCGGCGTGCCCTACAGCGACGCCGAGATTGCGTCCGCCAGCGAGGCGGTCACCGGCAAGACCGAGCTGGACGCGCTCATTGCCTACCTGCAGGTGCTGGGTGTCGCCTCCCGCACCTGGGACATGCCGTAATGGAGCCAGCCGTCGTGACCATGGGCCTGGTGCGTGGCATCGCCACGGCTCTCGCACTGCTCGCCTTCGTCGGCGTCGTGCTCTGGGCCTACAGCCGGCGACGCCGCGAGGCGTTCAGGTCGGCGGCGCTCCTGCCGCTGGAAGAGGATGACGGGCCGGAGGTGCGCCCATGACGAGCGGCTGGAGCTGGTTCGTCGCGATCGGAAGCCTCGCCAACGTGGCGGGGATCCTCTGGCTGCTGTACGCCAACGGCCGCGCGAAGACCGTGAAGACGGCTTCCTCGAGCACCGGGCACGTCTGGGACGGCGACCTGACGGAGCTCAACAATCCCCAGCCGCGCTGGTGGTTGTGGCTGTTCGTGCTCAGCGTGTTCTGGGGCCTGGGCTACCTGGTGTTCTATCCGGGGCTCGGCAATTCCCCCGGCACGCTCGGCTGGACATCCCAGAAGCAGCATGCCGCCGAGGTGCGGGCCGCCAACGAGCGGCAGGCTCCCCGCTATGCGCGCTTCGCCAGGTTGTCCCTCGAGCAGCTGGCGCAGGACCCGGACGCGATGGGCGAGGCGCGCAGCCTGTTCGCCAACGGCTGCGCGGGTTGCCATGGCTCGGATGCGCGGGGAGCGCCCGGTTTCCCGAACCTCACGGATGGCGACTGGCTGTGCGGCAACGCTCCGGAAACGCTGCTGGCCACCATCGGCGGCGGCCGCATGGGCGCAATGCCCGCCTGGCAGGCGGCACTGACCGATGCCGGCGTGGAAGAAGTCGTGGCCTACGTGCAGAGCCTCAGCGGCATCGCGGCCCGGCCGGAGCTCGTGCAGGCCGGCGCTGCCCGCTATGCCGTATTCTGCGTGGCCTGCCACGGGGCCGATGCCCGGGGCAACCAGATGCTTGGCGCCCCGAACCTGGCGGACACGGTCTGGTTGTATGGCGGTGATGCGGACTCCCTCCGGGTCACCATCGGTGCGGGCCGGCAGAACCAGATGCCGGCCCATGAGGCGCTGCTCGGCAAGGACCGGGTCCGCCTGATGGCGGCCTACGTGCTCAGCCTCGGCGGCAGGGGGTCCGGCGATGGGGCCACCGACGGAGGATGACGGCCCGGTAGCGCGCCGCTGGCCGCCCCGGATGCGGATGGTGGCCGCCATCGGCTGGTCCTCGTTCCTGGCTGCCTGCCTCGGTACGCTGCTGACCTTCGCCGCACTGGATCCCCAGGTGATCATCGAAGGCGTCGAGCGGGGTGAGCCCGGCGGGGCGCCCTGGTGGCTCACCCGCACCGGCATCTACAGCATTGGCTTCTTTCTGTTCTGGGTCGTCGCCGCGGTGGCAGGGATGCTGACGGATTATCTGCATGACAGCCCGCCCCCGCGCAGGGGTGGCGCGCCTTGAGCAATGGCACGGCAGGCGCCGATGCCGGTTCGCTGTACGAGGCCCACCGAAAGGTCTATCCCCGCGAGGTCGCCGGCCGCTTCGCCCGGCTGCGTACCGTGGCCGCGTTCACGTTGCTGGGCATCTTCTACGGCCTGCCGTGGGTCCAGTGGAACGGCCGGCAGGCCGTGCTGTTCGATCTCCCGGCGCGGAAATTCCACCTCTTCGGCCTGACGCTCTGGCCGCAGGACTTCCTCTACCTGACCTGGCTGCTCGTCCTCGCCGCGCTCACCCTGTTCTTCGTCACGGCGGTGGCGGGGCGCGTGTGGTGCGGCTACGCCTGTCCCCAGACCGTCTGGACCGAGGCGTTCCTCGGCCTCGAGCGGCTGGTCGAAGGCGATCGTTCGCAGCGGCTGAAGCTGGACCGGAGGCCCTGGACCACCGAGTGGGTGTTGCGCAAGTCCGTCAAGCAGGGCATCTGGATCGGGTTCGCCGCACTGACCGGTTTCAGCTTCGTCGCGTTCTTCACGCCCGCGAGGGAACTGGCCGTCAGCGTGATGAACCTGACGCTCGGCGGCTGGGAAGTCTTCTGGATACTCTTCTACGGCTTCGCCACCTACGGCAATGCCGGCTTCCTGCGCGAGC
>CAZTGY010000338.1:0-3469 GCA_964613445.1 uncultured Chromatiaceae bacterium
AGCGACTGCATGGTGCCGAAGGGCGTCATGCCCATCGTCTTCTGGATCTGGTCCTGCAGCGCCTTCTGCTGGCCCATGAATATCTCGACGCTGCGCTCGAGGTAGCCGCCCATCAATTCCTGGAGCGGATTGCCGTAGAAGCGGATGATGTGCTTCAGCATGTCGGCCGACAGGATCGGGCGCCCGCCCTGCTCCTGCTCGGAGATCACCTGCAACAGGATATTCCGCGTGATGTCCTGGCCGGTGGTGTCATCGATCACCACGACGTCCTCCCCGCCCGCCACGAGCTGGCGAATGCCGTCGAGTGTCACGTGGCGACTGGCCTCCGTGTCGTAGAGCCTGCGGTTCGCGTATTTTTTTATTGTTCTTGGCATGACCGACCCTGCTGCTGCCTGACGGGGAGTGCGCTGCAAGAATACTACTCTACCCCTCGAGGACCCCCCCGTAGGAGCGGCTTCAGCCGCGACCCCACTTAACGAACAAAAGTGGGTCGCGGCTGAAGCCGCTCCTACGGGGGCAAAAGAAGAGGGGTGGCAGCCGATGGCCGCCACCCCTCAATGAAGGGAATCACGTCGTTATTACGGATCGTCTTTAAGCGGCCTTGGCCTTGCTGGCGGGCGCCTGGGTCGCGGCCTGGGTGGCGGTCTGGACCGCCGTCTGGGCCTTGGCCTGGAAGGCGCTCAGGATGTCCATGTATTCCTGGGACCGGCGGACGAGCTGGTCGCCGAAGAGGCGGGCGTGCTCCATCTGCTTGGCCAGGTACTGGGTGTAATCCACCGTCTGGGTGGGCAGGCGGGCCTGCTCCACGGCGAAGTTGATGTAGTCGCCCAGCACCGCGTAGTTCTGGCGGGACAGGCGCTCGAAGGCGTCCGCTGCCATGCCGTTGGCGGCACGCATGGGCTCGAGGGCTTCCTTCTGGAAGCCGAGGAAATTGGTGAACTGATCGTTCTGGGTCGTCATGTGAGTCACTCCTTGGCGGGCCATGTGCCCAACTTGGGCGAGGGAGATAATAGGGGCGGAACTTGTGCGATGCAAGAGAAAACTTGCGTTTTTAATAACCTATTGAAAAATAGGGAGAACATCAGTATATCGCCAAGCATCCTCGGGCCATTCTGGTGCGACGCACAGGCCGGGGTAGTGACCCAGAAGTGACATCTGGCCGTCACGGGGTTGCAACGGGCTGCGGCGAGACTGCACTCCTCGGCAAGGAGCAGCAGCATGCAGCAGCGGACCCATGGGAACGGATTTCCGAGCTGGCCGGAGGCCCTGCGCCGGGCTGCGCTGCCTCCCGCCTTTGCCACCAGTCACATCGCACACCCCACCATCCCCGCGCCGGCCCGGATCTGGCGCGCCTCACGCCTGGAGAACTGCACCCATGGAACAGGATCTGCTCCGCTACCTGCTGGCCGCGTTTCCGGGATCGCCGCGGCCGCCTGACGCCGGCGAAGACGACCACCTCCTCATTCACGGCTACCGGGTCCCCTTCGCGTCGCCGGTGGATGACGTGATGCTGGGGATAATGGCCGAGTTCCGCCGGCGGGGGTTCGGCAGCGATGCCGGCAGCGGGATGGATCGCGGCTGAAGCCGCTCCTACAGAGGCGCTGCAGGCAGCGCGAAGAGCAACAGCGCCGGCAGCGCCGCGAACGCGACCAGCGTCGAGATCACGATGGCCCCGGCGATATCCTCCGGGTGCCGGTCATAGCGGGCCGCCAGGAGATAGTTGAATACCGCAACCGGCATCGCGCTCTGCACCAGCACCACGCCGCGCTCCACTCCGGTCAGGCTAAAGATCTGCGCGATCGAGATCCCCACCAGCAGGCCGAGGCCGAGGCGGGCCACCGCGATACCCGCGGACACCGGCAGCCGCTGCACCTTGAAGCTCCCCAGCGAGTGGCCGAGGGCCAGCATCATCAGGGGAATGGCGATGCCCGCGAGCAACTCGATGGTATTGCTGATCCAGAGCGGCAGGGTGGAGCCGGTTGCAAGGAGCCCGACGCCGAGGACGGCAGCGTAGTTCACGGGCGTCGTCGCGAGGGTGCGCCACACCGGCTGCCGGCCCTGGAACAGGGGCCCGGCGATGAACTGGGACACGGAGCCCACCAGGTAGAAGCCGATCGCGAGGCCCAGGCCCTGCCTGCCGAATGCAAACAGGCAAAGCGGGAGCCCCAGATTGCCGGCATTGCCGAACGCGATCGGCGGCAGGTAGCTCCGCAACGGCTGGCCCAGGGCCTTGAGCAGGAGCGTACCGGCAATGGCGCACACGACCAGGGCCAGAGCGGCATAGCCCAGCATGGACAGGAACACGCCCGCGTCGGCCTCGAGGTGCAGCGTGCCATTCAGGATCAGGCAGGGAACGCCGATGTTCATCACCAGGCCGGTGAGGAAATCCCTCTGGAACGGGGCGCCGAGCCGCGCCCACCCGTAGCCGATGAGCGTGACGAGAAAGACCGGCGCAAGGATCGGGACCAGCTGGGCATACCTGCGTCGGGTATGCTAACGGAATGAGTGCACCGCACGCGTATGGCAGCATTGCCCGCTCCTTTCACTGGCTCATCGCCCTCCTGCTCCTGCTGCAGATACCACTGGCGTTCTACATGGTCGACCAGCCCCTGGGCCCCGACAAACTGGGCAATTACGCCACGCACAAGTCGGTCGGCCTGCTGATCTTCTCGGTGACGGCCCTGCGCCTCGCCTGGCGGCTTGCCCACCCGGCGCCGACGCTTCCCGCCGGCATGCCGGGCTGGCAGAGGATCGCCGCGCGCATCACTCACGTGCTCCTCTATGCGCTGATGTTCCTGATGCCCTTCACGGGCCTGTTGCGTTCCCAGGCAGCGAACTTCCCGGTGAGTTTCTTCGGCCTCTTCACGGTGCCTGCCCTCATCGGCGCGGACCAGGACTTCTCCAAGGGCATGGCGGCGGCCCATGAGGTGCAGGGCACGATCCTCCTCTCCCTCATCAGCGCGCACGCCCTCGCGGCCCTCTACCACCATTTCATTCGCCACGACGGGGTCCTGCGGACGATGCTGCCACTAGCGGGACGGGCGCGGTCTTGACGAAGGCGGCTGTAGGAGCGGCTTTAGCCGCGACATGGTTGACAATGGTCGCGGCTGAAGCCGCTCCTACAGTCCCAAGTCCGGCGCGGGACTACGAACTGGATGCCGCCGGCAGCGCGCTGACCTTCACCGCCGTCCAGCAGGGGGCGAAGTTCGAGAGCCGCTTCGACCGCTTTACGGCCGAGGTGCACTTCGATCCGGCGACGCCAGAGGCGGGCAGCATTGCGTCCCGCATCGACCTGGGATCGGTGGACACCGGCAATCCCGAGCGGGACGAGGTCCTGAGGGGCGCCGACTGGTTCAACGAAGGCCGATGGCCACGGGCGGTCTTCACCACCGGCCGGATCGTGCGGGACGGCGACGGCTACCGGGCCGACGGCACGCTGACCCTGCGGGATGTCTCGGCACCCGTGAGC
>CAZTGY010000339.1:0-3468 GCA_964613445.1 uncultured Chromatiaceae bacterium
TGGGCGCGCACGAAAGCGGCCTGATCGGCGAGGACCCGGGCGGCGTGCCGAACAACCTCATGCCCTACATCGCCCAGGTGGCGGTGGGCCGGCGCGAGGTGCTCAGCGTGTATGGCGACGACTACCCGACCCCGGACGGCACTGGCGTGCGCGACTACATCCATGTCGTTGACCTTGCCCGCGGCCACCTCGCCGCCCTGGAGAAGCTGGATGGGGCAAGCGACGTTCTGACGGTCAACCTCGGCACCGGACGGGGCTACAGCGTGCTGGAAATGGTGGCGGCCTTTTCGCAGGCGTCCGGACGCGAGATTCCCTATCGCGTCGTGCCGCGCCGTCCCGGCGACATTGCCTGTTGCTACGCCGATACCGCGCTGGCAGAAAAGCTGCTTGGCTGGCGCACCGAGCATGACCTGGACCGCATGTGCAGGGATGCCTGGCGCTGGCAAAGCATGAATCCGGACGGCTACGCCGCCGGGTAGGCTTGCGGCACCTGCAAGCGCTTCGATCCCGGGCGTGACATTGTTATCGCTGCCGCGGAATGGCATCGGCCTATAATCAAATAATTAGGCAATCAGGCATTCTTCATGGCAACGCCCGTTGCAAATTCCGTCCTCGATCCGGCCGACGGCTCGTCAAATCTCGACGAGGCCGTCAGCGGGCTGCTGCAGGGCAGTTCCTGGCAGTTCCCCGGGCAGCGTCTCCTGACCTATTCGCTGCATACCGACACCAGCCTGGGCGGCTGGAGCGGCACGCGAATCGCCGCCATCGACCAGGCTTTCGCTGCCTGGGCGGCGGTGGCGAACATCAGCCTGCAGCGCGTGCCCGTCGCGACGGATTACGAAATGACCCCCGCCGATCTGGCGATCACCATCAGCCAGGATCTGGCCTATGCCTATCCCTATCCCGGGGCGACGGCGGTCGGCGTCTTTCCCGACCCGGCGTATGCGGACACGCTGCTGACCAGCCTGCTGCTGAGCCGCGCCGACTATCCGCGTCCCGAGGGCGACATCTTCTTCAGCGTGTTCGCGCCCGAGCTTTTCTACATGGCTTCGGGGGCGGCCGGCTTTGCGGTGGCGCTGCACGAGATCGGCCATGCACTGGGCTTGAAGCATCCCCATGACGACGGCGGCAACGGCCGTCCGGATTTCATTTTGCTGAGCATCGGCGGACTCGACAACGGCCTCGATACCGTGATGAGCTACAACGACGCCTTCCCCGATTCCCCGTCTTACGCCAACAGCTACCAGATCACGCCGATGGCGCTGGACATCCTCGCCATCCAGCACATCTACGGCGCGAACATGGCCTACCGCACCGGCAACGACACCTACCGCCTGCTCAACGACGGCAAGGTGCGGGCTATCTGGGATGCCGGCGGGGTGGATACCTTCGATGCCTCCCTGCTGTCTTCCGCCGTCATGATCGTGCTTGCGGAAGGCGCCATGGTCGAGCACGGCCTCTATTCCCGCACGGCCATCGCCTATCACGTCACCATCGAGAACGCTGTCGGCAGCGCCTACGGCGATACGCTCACCGGCAACGCGGCGAACAATGTGTTGAATGGCGGGCTGGGTGCGGATGCACTGGCGGGCGGGGCGGGGGACGACACCTACGTAGTGGACAATGCGGGCGACGTGGTGACGGAGGGGGTTGGGGAGGGCACGGACACGGTGCAGTCGGCGGTGATCTGGGTGCTGGGTGCTGAGGTGGAGAACCTGACCCTGACCGGCACGGCGGCGATCAACGGCACGGGCAACGGGTTGGGCAATGTGCTGACGGGCAACGGCGGGGCCAACACGCTTGCGGGCGGCGATGGCGACGACATTTACGTCGTGCAGAACGCGACGGACGTCGTGATCGAGGATGCCGGCGAAGGCGCGGACACGGTGCAGTCGGCGGTGAGCTGGGTGCTGGGTGCTGAGGTGGAGAACCTGACGCTGATCGGGGCGGCGGCGATCAACGGCACGGGCAATGCTGGCGCCAACGTCATCACCGGCAATGCGGCGGCCAACGTGCTCGACGGGGGCGGGGACGCTGACACCCTGGTCGGCGGGCTGGGCGGCGACACCTACATTATCGACGCTGCCGGCGACAGCGTTGCCGAGAGCTCGCTGCTGACCACCGAGATCGACACGGTTCGGGCCTCGATCACCTATACGCTGGGCGACAACCTCGAGAATCTCACGCTCACCGGCACGGACGCCATCGACGGCAGTGGCAACGCGCTGAGGAACCTGCTCATCGGCAACGAAGGCGCCAACGTGCTGGACGGGGCGGGTGGGACGGACATGCTCCGGGGAGGCAGGGGCGACGACACTTACGTCGTGGATGTCATCAGGAGTGGCGCGAGGGCGCTGCTGCAGGATGTTGTCACCGAATATATCGGCGAGGGTACGGACAAGCTGATATTGCGCGCGGGGGGGGATCTGGGCTTCGCCGTATCCGCCACGCTGACTTTGGGCGCCCACCTGGAAAACCTGGACGCCTCGGCGACAGGAGGGAACGCGCTCAACCTTACGGGCAACGCGCTCGCCAACGCGCTCACCGGCAACGCGGCGAACAATGTGTTGAATGGCGGGCTGGGTGCGGATGCACTGGCGGGCGGGGCGGGGGACGACACCTACGTAGTGGACAATGCGGGCGACGTGGTGACGGAGGGGGTTGGGGAGGGCACGGACACGGTGCAGTCGGCGGTGATCTGGGTGCTGGGTGCTGAGGTGGAGAACCTGACCCTGACCGGCACGGCGGCGATCAACGGCACGGGCAACGGGTTGGGCAATGTGCTGACGGGCAACGGCGGGGCCAACACGCTTGCGGGCGGCGATGGCGACGACATTTACGTCGTGCAGAACGCGACGGACGTCGTGATCGAGGATGCCGGCGAAGGCGCGGACACGGTGCAGTCGGCGGTGAGCTGGGTGCTGGGTGCTGAGGTGGAGAACCTGACGCTGATCGGGGCGGCGGCGATCAACGGCACGGGCAATGCTGGCGCCAACGTCATCACCGGCAATGCGGCGGCCAACGTGCTCGACGGGGGCGGGGACGCTGATGAATTGCGAGGCGGCGCAGGCAACGATCTGTTGACGGGCGGCGCCGGTGCCGACCGGTTTGTCTTCGATACGGCGCTGAGCCGCATATACAATCTGGACCGGGTCAGCGATTTCGTCGCGGCGATCGACCAGTTCATGCTCTCCGGCGCGATTTTCGCCGGCCTGGCGCCGGGCGCGCTGGCCGCGGATGCGTTCGCTTCCGGTGCCGGCATGACGGCCGCTGCCACGGCGTCGCAGAGGATCATCTACGACCTGACCACCGGCATGTTGTATTGGGATGCCGACGGCAAGCCGACGGCCGGCATCAACCGGGCGCCCGTCGCCTTCGCGCAGCTGACTGCCGCCAGCAAGCCGGCGCTCACTGCCGCCGACTTCCAGATATTCAGCCCCTGAGACGCCATGGCCACCTACGCCATCG
>CAZTGY010000340.1:0-3443 GCA_964613445.1 uncultured Chromatiaceae bacterium
CCCAGGGCCTGGTCGCCGGCATCAACGCAGCGCTCGCGACACGGGATGCAGCAGCGTGGTCACCCGGCCGGGGCGAGGCCTATCTCGGCGTGCTGGTGGACGACCTCACTACCCGCGGCACCACCGAGCCCTACCGCATGTTCACCAGCCGTGCCGAGCACCGCCTGCTGCTCCGGGAAGACAACGCCGACGCCCGCCTCACGCCCGCCGGCCGCCGCCTGGGCCTGGTGGACGACCGGCGCTGGGAAACCTTCTGCCTGAAGCAGGCGGCCATCGCCGCCGAGCGCGGGCGCCTGGCGGGCATCGTCATCCAGCCGGCGGACGTCCCGTTCGAGCCGCCCCTCCGCCGCGAGCAGCACGCGCTGGAGCTGCTGAAGCGCCCCGACGTGCACTACGCCGGGCTCACCGGCCTCCCGCTGGTCGGCCCCCGCGCCGCCATGCCCGGCGAATATCCGGAGCTCGCCGAACAGATCGAGGGCCAGGTGGAGATCGACGCGCGCTATGCCGGCTACCTGCGCCGCCAGCAGGACGAGATCGAGCGGAGCCGCGGCACCGACGGGCTGCCGCTGCCGGACGACCTGGACTACGCGGCCATCCACGGCCTGTCCCACGAGATCCGCCAGAAGCTCGCCCACCAGCGGCCCGCGACGGTGGGGCAGGCGTCCCGCATTCCCGGCGTCACGCCGGTGGCGGTGTCGCTGCTGCTCGTCCATCTGCAGAAGCGGCGCCGGCGCGCGGGCCAGGCGAGTGCCTAGCCGTTTCGGCTGGCTGCTGCTGGCGCTGGTGCTGGTCGCCGGCTGCAGCCGTGCGGGCGACGAGGCCGCCCTGCCGGTACCGAAGAAGGTGGTCGTCGGTGGCGCCACCGGCCAGGAACTGGCCGCCGAGCAGATCCTGCGCAAGGGCAATGGCACGGAGCCGGAATCGCTGGATCCCCACCGGGCCGAGGGCACGACCTCGGCCAACGTGCTCCGGGACCTCTTCGAGGGGCTGGTGACCGAGGCTGCCGATGGCACGCTGATCCCCGGTGCCGCCGAGAGTTGGACCATCAGCGAGGACGGCCGGGTCTACACGTTCCGGCTGCGGGCCAACGGCCGCTGGAGCAACGGCGATCCCGTGGTGGCCGAGGATTTCGCCTTCGGCCTGCGCCGGAGCGCCGATCCCGCCACGCTGTCCGAGTATTCTGCGATCCTGTACCCCATCGAGAACGCCGAGGCCGTGGTCAACGGCCAGCTGCCGCCCGACCGGCTGGGCGTCCGCGCCATCGACGAGCGTACCCTGGAGATCCGCCTGCACTCGCCGACGCCCTACCTGCTGGGCCTCCTGACCCACTCCAGCACCTATGCCGTGCACCGGCCGTCGGTGGCGAAGTTCGGCGACAGGTTCGCCCGGCCGGGAAATCTCGTCAGCAATGGCGCCTACCGGCTCAACGCCTGGAAGGTCCAGTCCCACATCCAGCTGGTGCGGAACCCGTACTACTGGGAGAACGACAAGACCACCATCAACGAGGTCTGGTACTACCCGGTGGAGAACGCGGAGTCAGAGCTGAACCGCTACCGGGCCAACGAGTTCGACATGACCGAGACCGTGCCGAACCGGCAGATTCCCTGGCTGCGGAAGAACCTGCCCGGCGAACTGCACATCGCGCCCTACCTCGGCAGCTACGTCTACGGATTCAACACCAGCCAGCCGCCCTTCAAGGACAACATCCCGCTCCGCAAGGCGCTGGCCCTGGCGCTGGACCGGGACATCCTCGTCGGCAAGATCACCGGCGCCGGGGAAATTGCGTCCTACGGCTGGGTACCGCCGGTGACCGGCTACAGGAACCAGCAGCCCGTGTGGGCCACCTGGACCCAGGAGCAGCGGAACGCCGAGGCCCGCCGCCTCTATGCAGAGGCCGGCTATTCCGCGGAGAACCCGCTCCGCGTGCAGCTCCTCCACAACACCGAGATCAACCACCGGCGCCTGGCAGTGGCCATGGCCGCGATGTGGCGGGACGTGCTGGGCGTGGAGACGGAGATCCTCAACCAGGAGTGGCAGGTGTTCCTGCAGACCCGCCGCACGAAGATCGACACCCAGGTGTTCCGCTACGGCTGGATCGGCGACTACAACGACCCCTACACCTTCGCCGAGATCCTCGACTCCAAGCACGGCCTCAATGACATGGCCTACGACAACCCGCGCTACGACGAGCTGCTGCTGCAGGCCTCCCGGGAGGCCGACCCGGCGGCACGCATGGCGCTGCTCGAGGAAGCGGAGCGGATCATGCTGGACGACATGCCGGTATTGCCCATCTACTACTACGTGAGCAAGCAGATGGTGAAGCCCTGGGTGGCAGGTTACGAGAGCAACATCATGGATCACCACCACTCCCGCCACTTCCGCATCCTGAAGCACTGACAGCCCCCACGCACTGAACCATGTTGCGCCTCGTCCTACGCCGCCTGCTGGAGTCGATCCCTACCCTGCTCATCCTGATCGCCGTCACCTTCTTCATGATGCGGATGGCGCCGGGCGGGCCCTTCGACAGCGAGAAGCGGCTGGCGCCGGAAGTGGAGGCGAACCTGCGGGCTGCATACCACCTGGACGAGCCTCTCTACCAGCAGTTTGGCCGCTACCTGTGGAACCTGGCCCAGGGGGACTTCGGTCCATCCTTCCAGTACCGGGACCGGACGGTCACGGAGCTGATCGCCAGCGGCTTCCCGGTGTCGCTGCAGCTGGGCGGCTTCGCCATGCTGATCGCCGTGTTCGGCGGCGTGGCGCTGGGGAGCCTGGCTGCATTACGCCAGAACAGGCCCGCCGACTACGGCACCATGGCCCTGGCGATGACGGGCATCTCCGTGCCCAACTTCGTGCTCGCCCCGCTGCTGGTGCTGGTGTTTGCGGTGTACCTCGGCTGGCTGCCGGCGGGCGGGCTCGGTGAAGCCGCGCTGCTGGACGGCGGCTGGAAGAACCTGGTGCTCCCGGTGCTCACCCTGGCTCTCACCCAGGTGGCGTACATTGCCCGCCTGACCCGGGGCAGCATGATCGAGGTCCTGCGCAGCAACTACATCCGCACGGCCCGGGCCCAGGGCCTGCCGACCGGGACGATCCTGCTCCGCCACGCGCTGAAGCCCGCGCTGATCCCGGTGATCTCCTACCTGGGCCCCGCCACCGCCGGCCTCATCACCGGCTCGGTGGTGATCGAGACGATCTTCGGCCTGCCGGGCCTGGGCCGCTATTTCGTCACCGGCGCGCTGAACCGGGACTACACCCTGGTGCTTGGCATCGTCGTGTTCTACGGCGCCCTGATCATCGCCTTCAACTTCCTCGTGGACCTGGCTTACGGCTGGCTCGACCCGAGGAGCCGGGAATGAGCGACGTCGGGCCGGGAGTGGGGCCGGGGGGGGGGGGGGGGGGGGGGGGGGGGGGGGGGGGGGGGGCGCCGCGGCGGCCGCGCCCCCCGC
>CAZTGY010000341.1:0-3436 GCA_964613445.1 uncultured Chromatiaceae bacterium
GTCAAGAATTTCTGTATTCGTGGGCTTCCGGGGTTGCCCGGGGCGGCAAGCTTGGGGACAATCCCCGCATGCTCCCCCGCCGGCGATTCCTCCGCTCCGCCCTGCTGCTCGCGCCGCTGGCTGCCGTGCCTGGCGCCTGGTCCGGGCTGGCCCAGGCGGCCGTGTCACCGGCCGCGAACGCCCCGCGCCGGCTGGCCTTTTATCACACGCACACGAGCGAGACACTGGATATCGTCTACCGGGAGGACGGCAGCTACGTGCCGGAGGCCCTCGCCGAGATCCGGCACCTGTTCCGCGACTTCCGTACCGGGGATGTACACCTCATCGACCCGACCCTCCTCGACCTCCTGCACGACGTGAAGCAGGCCACCGGCGGCAGGGGCCGCTTCGAGATCATTTCGGCCTACCGTTCGCCCGTGACCAACCACATGCTCGCCAGCCGGAGCAACGGGGTGGCCGACCGCAGCCTGCACCTGCAGGGTCAGGCCATCGATGTTCGCCTGCCGGGCGTCAGGACCGCGGACCTGCGCCGCGCCGCCCTCCAGCGGGCGGGTGGCGGCGTCGGCTACTACCCCGAATCGGATTTCGTCCACATCGACACCGGCCGCGTCCGCAGCTGGTAGCGCCGCCCGGCGCCCATGCGCTCCACTGCCCTCCCTTCGCTCGTCCTCGCCTGCCTCTGGTGCGGATCCCTGCCGGCCTCCGCAGGCGACTGCCGCGCCAGTCTGCATCCGCTGCTCCTCCAGGCGGAGCCGGCCGCCAGCGAGCTCGGGCGGGTACGTGCGCTGTGTGCCGCCGAGGCCGGCGCGGGCGATGCCGATGCCACCTACCAGCTGGCCCTCTTCTCCCTCGGCCTCGGGGGCAACTGGCAACCCGCGGAAGCGGTTCCGCTGATCCGGTCCGCGGCGGAACGGGGGGTGAGCGAGGCCCAGTACTGGCTCGCCTGGCAGTCGGAATCCGGCCCCGCGCTGCCTCACGATCCCGCAGTCGCCCTGTCCTGGTACGAGAAGGCGGCCGCCGGCCGGCACCGGCTGGCGCTGCAGCGGCTCGCGGAGGCCTCGGAACGGGGCGAGCTGGGCCTGCCGGTCGACACGCGGAAAGCCCTGGGGTACCGCGCCCAGATCCGGCGCTGCGACGAGGAAAACGCCCGCGCCAGCCGGTAGGCCTGCCGCCCACGCACCGAACGCGCGACCTGCGTCACATGCCGGCCCCTCAACCTGGCGCCCGGCGTGCCGACTCCACTACTGATCGGGGTTTTGGGCGTCAGTCGTCATGGCCTGGCCGGAGTCAGTGACTTACCTGTTGCTCGTGGTGCTGGGCTACGCACTGAAGCGGGTCGTGGACCTGTTGATCGACTGGCAGAGAAGCCGGCTGCGGCTGCGCCCCGGCGACAGCGGCGAACCCGAGATCTCTGCCACGGCCAGGCAGCGGCTCCTGGAGCGACGCGCAGTCTACGCGCGCTTTCGCACGTGCGTGACCGACGCCGTGGACGCCGCCGTCAACCAGGGGCACGGCACGTACGGGATGCTCTACCAGATCCGCGATGCCTACGGGGACCTGCTGCGCAACGCGCCAACGAGCATCACCCAGGCAGCCGACAGCGTGATCCGCTGCGTCACGCTGCTGGTCAACCTTGGCCCTTCGGACCAGCGGTACGCCATGTTCACCCGCTCACTCAAGCTCTTCGACGAGGAGTGCGAGTGTGACCACGGGCTGAAGGTAACCCCCCCCGGCCCGCACCATGTCGAGTACTCGGTGCTTGGCGGAGAGACTGGCGCTTCGATGATCCCTCCCGACAGCGCTCCTACGGAGCAGGCCGATTCACGTACAGGAAGCGGCTCGGGGTCGGCCCGCGCCCCGACGTGACCCAGCCCTCCACGCCAGGCGCCACGAGGTACCGGCGCACGTAGTCGTAGATCGGGATGATCGGCGCATCGCGAACGAGGATCGTCTCCGCCCTCTCCAGCACCTTGCGTCGGGCTGCCGGATCAGCCGTCACGTTGGACTCGAGCAGGAGACGGTCGTACTCCGGATTCTGGTAGCCAACGTAGTTGTTGGTATTGTCGCCGGCGTAGAGCTGCAGCAGGGCAATCGGGTCGTCAAAGCTGGCGAAGTAGCTCCAGCGCGCCACGTCGAAGGCGCCGGTGCGGATCTGGCGGTTGAGCTGCCCGAAGTCCACGTTGACCGGCTGGGCCTTCGCGCCCACCGCCTGCCACATCGCCGCCAGGGCCACGGCGATCTTCCGGTTCTCCTCGTTCGTGTCGTAGACGTACTCGAAGGTCAGCGGGTTGCCGGGGCCGAAGCCGGCGGCGGCCAGCAGGCGACGGGCCTCGGCCTGGCGCCCGGCCATGGGCTGGCGTTCCTCCGGCAGGCTGATCCCGTCGTAGTTGCTGAAGTCGGGGCCCACGAAGGAGAAGGTCGGCTTCACGCCGGTGCGGAGCAGCTTGTCCGTGAGGCCCTGGCGGTCCACCGCCAGGGCCAGCGCACGCCGCACCCGGGCATCGGCGAACTGGGGCCTGCGGAGGTTCACGACGAGGAAGTACACGCCCTGGCTCGGTGCGATCTTCAGCGCCGCGGGCATCTCCTTGCGCAACCGGTCGATCTCGTCAGGCGGGAAATTGAGGATCTGGTCGAGCTCGCCCGCGCGAAAGCGGCGAAGTGACGTGGCCAGGTCCTGGGTGGGGTACCACTCCACCTCCTCCGTGCGCACGGTCGCGGCGGCGTGATAGCGCGGATTCTTGCGCAACTTCGTCACCGTCTGCGGAATCCGCTCGACGAGCGTGTAGGGGCCGTTGGTGACCATGCGGTCCGGGCGGGTCCAGTCCTTGCCGTGCTTCTCGATGACGTGCCGGGGCGTCGGCACGGCGTTGAGGTTGCCCACGAGGTCGAGAAAGTACGGTGCCGGCGACGAGAGGCGGATGACGACGGTGCGCGGATCCGGGGCACTCACGCCCAGCTTCTCCGGTGGCAGCTTGCCCGTCACGATGTCGCGGGCGTTCTCGACCAGGTAGAACTGACCGGCGATGGGCGCGGCGACGGCAGGCGTCACCATCCGGCGGTAGCTGTAGACGAAATCCTCCGCCGTCAGGGGCACGCCGTCGGACCACTGGAGGTTCGGGCGCAGCCGGAAGGTGTAGGTGAGGCCGTCCGGGCTGACCGTCCAGCTCTCGGCCGAGCCGGGGATCGGCTTCAACGCCGCGTCCTTGCCGAAGAGGCCTTCGAACAGGTCGTTGATGATGGGCGCCGCCAGGGTGCCCGCCGCCACGACGGGATCCAGGGTGGGCGCATCGGCCGCGGTGCCGCGCCGGAGCACCGACTGCGCGCCGGCGCTGGTTGCGGCCAGGGTGAGCACCAGCAGGAGCACCTTCAGGCGCGACCCGATCGAGGTCGCGCCTGAAGGCGCTCCTACGCAGTCGAATCGAGACATCGATTGTTC
>CAZTGY010000342.1:0-3405 GCA_964613445.1 uncultured Chromatiaceae bacterium
AGCCCACCGAGCTGGAGCGCCCCCAGTGGTATTTCCAGCGCTACATCGCGCACCTGCCGGCGGCGGGCGAGATCGTGCTGTTCGACCGCAGCTGGTACAACCGGGCGGGCGTCGAGAAGGTGATGGGCTACTGCACCGACGCCGAGTACCGGCGCTTCCTCAAGGAGGCGCCGCGCTTCGAGCAGCAGCTGATCGACGACGGCATCCTGATCTGCAAGTACTGGCTCGCCGTGGACCAGAAGCAGCAGGAAAAGCGCTTTGCGGAGCGCGCGGCCGACCCGCTGAAATGCTGGAAGCTCTCGCCCATCGACCTCGAGGCGCGCAGGAAGTACGTGGAATACGGCAGGGCCCGCGACAGGATGATGGCGGCGACCCACGCCCGCCGGGCGCCCTGGACCATCGTCGACTTCAACGACCAGAAGCGCGGCCGGCTGAACCTGATCCGCCACCTGCTGGACCAGGTGCCCGATACCCGGGTGCCGGTGGCGCGCATCAGGCTGCCACGGCTGGCGAAGAGGCCAGCCCGCGAGCGCTACGGCGGACCGGTGCAACCGATCAAGGGAAAGTACTGAGGGCGGCCGCGGCCTCTGCATCGTGACCGCCACCACACGCCGCCTGTTCTTCGCCTTCTGGCCCGACGAGCGCCTCCGCCAGGCACTCGAGGCGGCACGCAACCGGCTATTCCCCCTGTCCGGGAGGCCGGTGGCCGTTGCCGGCCTGCACGTGACAGCCGCCTTCCTGGGCCCGGTGAACGAGGCGCGGCTCCCGGCACTCCTCGCGCTCTGCGGGCCCGTGCCGCCATTCACGATCACCTTCGACCGCCTGGAACACTGGCCGAAGCCCCGCGTGCTCGTCGCCGCCACGATGCACCTGCGGGACGACCTCCGGGACTGCGTCGACGGGCTGTGGCAGCGCCTCGACCGGCTGGGCTTCGCGCGGGAGACGCGCCCGTACAGGCCCCACGTCACGCTGGCCCGGGACGTGAAGTCGGTGCGCGCGGGCCTGCGCTGGGATCCCCTGCCCTGGCCGGTGGACCGGCTCGCGCTGGTCGAGTCCGTCTCCACGCCGGACGGCGTGCACTACCGGCCGGTGGCCGCGGCGGCCGTCGCCGGCTGATCAGGGCGCGGCGTTGCCCAGCAGGCCGATGACGGCGATGCCGCTGTTCACCACCGTGGCCGCCATCAGCAGCGCGAGCAGCGGCAGCGCCACCAGGAAGACGCGCTCCCGGCCCGTCGGCACCGTGCCCGCAACCCGGTGCCGGAGCCGCAGGCGCTGCCAGGTCATCACGCAGACGAGGCCCAGGCGGATGCCGATGATCGCCAGCACGCTGTGGACGATCAGTGGCGTCATCAGGCGCGGTCGCCGGTCTCGAGGTCCGGCGCAAGCCACAGGTCCCGCTCCCGCGGCGCCGGCTGGCGCCACCGGTCCCAGGTCACGGCCCGCAGGGCCCGCAGGGCGCCGCCACAGAGATACAGCAGCTTGCGCGGCGTGCTGACCACGGCGCGGGTGTCCCAGGCGTGGACGCCCCGCTCGCGGACGACCCGGCCGATGTCCCGGTACACGCTGAGCGCCGTGGCCACGGCCCACCCGGAACGGAAGCTGAGCGACTGCAGGCCGATGGAGGCGGACTCGTAGTAGCGGTCCGCCTCCCTGAGCAGGCGCTCCACCACGGTGAACAGCGCGGCGCGATTGCCGGGTTCCGCAATCCCGTCCGGCGGGATGCGCGCTTCCGCCAGCCACTCGGCCGGGAGGTAGCAGCGCCCGTTGCGCGCGTCGTCGAGCACGTCCCGGGAAATGTTGGTGAGCTGGAAGCCGATGCCGAGATCGGCGGCGCGCTGGAGCACCCGCGGATCCCGGGCCCCCATCACCAGCGCCATCATCACGCCCACGACGCCCGCGACGCGGTAGCAATAGAGCAGTGTCTCGTCGAAGGTGCGGTACCGGTGGTCCGCCACGTCCATCCCGAAGCCGGCGAGCAGCTCCAGGGCGTGCCGCTCCGGTATGGCATGCTCGCGGGCGACGCGCTGGAAGGCCTGGAAGGCCGGCTCGGTGACGGGCTCGCCGGCCAGCGCACGCAGTGTCTCCGTGCGGAGATGCCCGAGCCGGGCCACCTTGTCGCCCGTGGCCATGCCGGGAACCGGCGGCGTGGCCGGCGCCATGCCGAGTTCCTGCCCGTCGATCTCGTCGTCGCAATGGCGGCACCAGGCGTAGAGCATCCACGCGTGGTCGCGGGTGGCGGTGTCGAACAGGCGGGACGCCAGCGCGAAGCTGCGCGATCCCCTGCGGATCATCTCCCGGCTGTTGCTGACGACCTCGTCCATCTCAGCCTGCTCCCCGGCCAACTCCCCGGCCCGGGAGGAGATCGGCGAGCATCAGCCCCGCAGTGGCCTTGGCGGAGCCGATGACGCCGGGAATCCCCGCGCCCGGGTGTGTGCCTGCCCCCACGAAGTACAGATTGTGGATGCGATCGTCCCGGTTGTGAACCCGGAAGAAGGCGCTCTGGGTCAGCAGGGGCTCCAGCGAGAATGCGGAGCCCAGGTGGGCGTTCAGCTCCGTGGCGAAATCGGCGGGCGTGAAGATGCGCGACGTGACCAGGTTCGCCCGGAGGCCCGGTAGCGTGTGCTTCTCCAGCGCGTCGAGGATCCGGTCCCGGTACTTCGGCCCCGTCACGCTCCAGTCGATGGGCGCCTTGCCCAGGTTGGGCACCGGCGCCAGCGCGTAGAACCCCGCCTGGCCCGGCGGTGCCAGGGACGAATCCGTGCGGGACGGGTTGTGCAGGTAGAGCGAGAAATCGTCCGGCAGCACGCCCCGGTCGAAGATGTCGTCCAGCAGCTCCCGGTAGCGCGGGCCGAAGAGCACCGTGTGGTGGGCGATCTCCGGGTACTGGCGCTTCAGGCCGAAGTACACGACGAACAGCGAGTTGCTGAAGCGCTTCCGGACCAGGCTCTTCGCGACGGCCCGCCCCCGGTCCGTGGCGGCGAGCAGGTTCGCGTAGGTGTGCACCACGTCGGCGTTGCTCGCCACCGCATCGACCACCACGCTGCGCCCGTCGGCGGTGGCCACCTCCGTGGCCCGCCCGTTGCGCACGCGGATCTCCTGCACCGGCGTGTTCAGCCGCACCTCGCCACCCAGGTCCTGGAACAGGCGGACCATGGCCCGCACGAGGGCGCCGGTGCCGCCGCGGGGAAAGCGCACGCCCCACTGGCGCTCCAGCGCGTGGATGAGCGCGTAGATGGACGAGACGTGGAACGGGTTCCCCCCGATCAGCAGCGACTGGAAGCTGAAGGCCTGGCGGAGGTGCGGGTCCTGCATGTAGTCGGACACCACGCTGTAGACGGAGCGGTCGCTGCGCAGCCGGATCAGCTGGGGCGCGACGCGCATCATGCTCCAGAAGCTCTGGAACGG
>CAZTGY010000343.1:0-1830 GCA_964613445.1 uncultured Chromatiaceae bacterium
CGAGAGGACCACGGCCGTGATGATCGTGATCAGCAGGGCGTGCGGGGCGAGAAGCATCAGGGACTTCATGCACGCTCCCTCAGCGGCCAGGCCGTCTGATGCGGTCTCAGGGATGCAGCCCCGACGGTCCGGGTGGTTTCCCCAGCAGCTGCCGGAACAGCACCGCGTCCTGGGCGTTCACCGCGCCGTTGCAATTCAGGTCGGCCGAGTTGTAGGCCGGCGGGCTCGAGGGGCGGCCCAGCTGGCTGCGGAAGACCACGGTGTCCTGGGCGTTGGCGGCGCCGTTGTTGGTCAGGTCCCCGTCGCACCGGTTGCCGTAGCCGTCGCCGTCGGAATCGCACTGGCCGGCGTTCACGACCTGCGCACAGTTGTCCACGGCGTCGGGCACCCCGTCCCCGTCGCTGTCGGGGTTGGTCACGGTGATATTCACGACCGCATAATCCAGCGCCACCCCACTCTCCAGCCAGTACTCCAGGTAATCCGGACCGGAGTAGCCCGGGTCCGGCGTGTACGTGATCCGGATGCCGGCCGGGGACCCGGGCGCCCCGCTGACGGACGCCGTGCCGTGCAGCGGATCGATCCAGATGCCCACGTAGACCGTGGGTGACAGGCCGACATCGTTCTGCAGGACGTCGATCTGCACCGGCTGGTTCACGCCCGTGGTTACGGCGTCGTCAATCGCGTACTTCAGGGTGGTGCTGGTGAAGGTATCCGTCACGCCACCGACGTTGAGCACCGTATCCACCGACGTGCCGGGCGCCTCCGCACTGGGGTGACGAGCCCGCACCGAACTGCCGTTGGCCACGGTGCCCGCCGCGCTTGTGAACGCCCCGCCATTGATCGAGTAGACGCCGCCGGTGACGCTGATCGGCGCCGCGGCAGTGATGCCGGTGATGGTGACCGGGGCCGAAGTGATCGTGGCGTACAACGCCACGCCCGCCTGATCGACGAAGGCAAAGGCATCGGGAACGGTGTCGGGCGGCCCCGTAATGCTGGTGAAGGTGCCGGAGACGCCGCCGATGGTCAGGGTCGTAACGGTACTGATGGCCAGGTTGGCGGCGCTGGTGTGCCGGACGCAGACCGTCTGGCCGTTGCTGATCGTGCCGGCCGCGCTGGTGTAGCTGGCGGTGCAACCCACCGAGTACTGGCCGGCGGCAACCGACACCGGAGCCGGGGCGGCAAGGCCCGACACCGTGACGGCGCCCGAGGTGACCAGCGTACCCACGGGCACGCCCGCCTGGGTACCGAAGGTGAAGGGATCGGGCACCGTGTCCGGGGCCACCGAGAAGGTGAGGTAGTTGGCGCCGGGGCTGGAGATCGGCGTGGCGCTGCGGAGGATCAGCTGGCCGCCCGAGCCGGTGGCGTCGATCTCGACCTCCCAGAGGTCGAACGCGCCAGCCGTCGCGTCACAGGGTGGCGCGGCGGCCATGGTAGTTACGCCGCGCGGATCGCCGCTCACCTCCCCAACACCCCCCCCCGAGCCCCGGACGCACCGGGCGCTGCCGCCCGCGTCGAACAGGCCAGAACCCCTGTACTCGCACTCCGTGCCGGTGGAAGTGTTCAGGCAGCCATTGGCGCCAACCGTCACCAGAAAGATGCCTTCCACGCACCGGTAGCTGGCGGCGGTGGTCGTGTTGTTGACGGTGTCGATCACCAGGTCGACCACCCGGTCGCTGATGACCGACGAGCCGTTGGCATTGCTGCTGACGAATGCCGTGGTCTGGAAAATGCCGGTCATGGCCAGGACGCCCGTCGCAGCATTCCAGGTCCAGACGGCGGTCGATGGCGTGGCATTGGCGTTCGACCAGATGCCGCCGGCAGAAACGGTGC
>CAZTGY010000343.1:1840-2504 GCA_964613445.1 uncultured Chromatiaceae bacterium
CGCATGGCGTCGTGGAGGCGATGGTCGTGCAGCCGCTCCACTTCAGTGTGGCCAGCGTGCCACTGTTGGTCCGCTGGTTGTGGGCGTCGAGCTGCAGGAGCACGCCCGCCGGACCCGCACCAGTGACCGTGACGGTTACCGTGGCCGTGTCCACGTTCGAGTTGGCATCGGTGATCTGGTAGGTGAACGTCTCTGCATAGGTCGGCGTGCCCGGCGCCGTGGGCGCGGGCGTGTAGCTGACGATGGCGCTGGCCGCCGGTCCGGCAACGGGGGCGACGGCCGTTCCGCCCTGGTTCGGCGCGCTGGTGATGACGACTGTCACCGGATCGGTGAAACCGGTGTCGTTGGCGCCCACATTGATGGGAATGGCCGCGCTGTTGGCGGCGGTCGAGGCCACATCGTCGTTCGCGGCAGATGCCGGGGCGATGCTCGTGGTGACGGTCGCGGTGTCGAACGTGATGCCATCGGCGCTGAGCACCGTGTATTCGAAGCTGTCAGCCCCCGTTGCCCCCTGGCTGGCGGTGTACTGGATCCGTATGCCCGCCGCGGCGCCGGGCGAAGCGCCGGTGACGATCGCCGTGCCCTTGGCGGGCGCCGTGGTCACCGTGACTGTCACGGGGTCGCTGAAGCCGCTGTCGTTGGCCAGCACATCCAGCGACAGCGG
>CAZTGY010000343.1:2514-3397 GCA_964613445.1 uncultured Chromatiaceae bacterium
ATTACGGGGCCGTCATCGACCGCGTCCGGCGCGGCCGTGAAGGTCAGGAAATTGGAGCCGGCGTTGGTGACCGGCACGCCGTTGCGGATGATCAGCTGGCCGCCCGAGGCGGTGTTGTCCAGCTCCACGACCCAGAGGTCGAAGGCGCCATCCTGGGGATCGCAGGGCGGCACGGTGGCGACCGTGGCCAGGCCCCGCGTATTGCCCAGGACCGTGTCGTCGCCGCCCACCGTACGCTGGACGCACCTGGCACTCCCGCCCACGTCGTACAGCGCCGAGCTGTTGTTGGCGAAATCGCCGCCCAGGGAAATGTTCATGCAGCCGCTGGAGCCGACGGTGGCGATGAAGGTGCCCTCGACGCAGCGGTAGCTGGCGGCAGTGGCCGTGTCGTTGAGCGTGTCGATCACCAGGTCGACGACCCGGTCGCTGATGACCGGCGAGCCGTTCGCGTTGCTGCTGATGAACGACGTGGTCTGGAAGATTCCCGTCATCGACAGGACGCCCGTCGCGGCATCCCAGGTCCACACGGCGGTCGACGGCGTGACATTGGCATTGGCCCAGATGCCACCGCTGGAGGACGTGCTGGTGCTGAGGCACGGGGTCGTGGCCGACAACGGGGTGCAGGCCTTCCACTTGAGCGTACTGAGGACGCCCCCGGCACTCCGCTGGTTGTGGGCATCGAGCCGCACCGGCACGGGCGCCGCACTCGCGGTGCCCGCTGCCGCGAGTAGCAGGGCCAATGCCCCGGACCGCACTGCTCGTCCCATGGATGCGCCCTCCCGAAGGGCAGGAAGAAGCGTGGCCCCCGGGTCGCTCACGGGACCAGCCCCGACGGCCCCGGCGGCTTGCCGAGCAACTGCCGGAACAGCACCGCGTCCTGGGC
>CAZTGY010000344.1:0-381 GCA_964613445.1 uncultured Chromatiaceae bacterium
CCCCGACCCGCGACTGCACTTGCCGGCCGCACGGGTCGAGAAGATCGATGCGACCGTCCGCAAGCTGGTCTCGGACTTGGTCGAGACCATGTATGGGGCCGATGGCGTCGGCCTCGCGGCCACGCAGGCAAACGTTCACCAGCAGGTGATCGTGATCGACGTGAGCCCGGACAAGACCGACCTTCGCGTGTTCATCAACCCGGAGATCATCCGCCGTGAGGGCCTCGCGCTCAACCAGGAGGGTTGCCTCTCGGTTCCCGGGGTGTACGACAACGTCGAGCGCGCCGAAAGCGTGACGGTGACCGCCCTGGACGAAAGCGGTGCCCGTTTCACCCTGAATGCTTCCGGACTGCTGGCGACCTGCATCCAGCACGAGATGGA
>CAZTGY010000344.1:391-2204 GCA_964613445.1 uncultured Chromatiaceae bacterium
GATGGATCACCTGCAGGGAAAGGTGTTCGTCGAACACCTCTCCGAACTCAAGCAAAACCGCATTCGCGCCAAGCTCAAGAAGCGCCAGCGCAAGGCAGCCTAGCTCCGCTTGCGCCTCGCCTTCGCCGGGACGCCCCCGTTTGCCGCGCGCGCGCTGGAAGCCTTGAGCGCAGCGGGCCACGAGATCGCCTTGGTTCTGACCCAGCCGGATCGTCCGGCAGGACGCGGACTCAAGCCGACGCAAAGCGCAGTGGCTCAGGCGGCGCAGGCACTCGGTCTGGCAATCGCCAAACCTGTCTCGCTCAAAAAGCCGGAGTCATGTGCGCTGATCGCAGCAGCTGCACCGGATTTGCTGATAGTGGCCGCTTACGGACTTTTGCTCCCGGCGTCGGTACTGACGGTTCCCCCCAGGGGCTGCCTGAACATCCATGCCTCCCTGCTGCCCCGCTGGCGGGGCGCCGCACCGATACAACGGGCGATCCTGGCGGGGGACGCGGAAACGGGCATTTGCATCATGGAAATGGAGGCCGGGCTCGACACGGGTCCCGTGCTGCTCGAACGGCGCTTGCCGATCCTGGACTGCGACACGACAGGAACGCTCACGGAGAGGCTCACCGGCTTGGGGGCAGAGGCCATTGTTGCCGCAGTTGCGAACCTGGATGGTCTTCGGGCGCGTCCGCAGCCTGATACGGGGGTGACCTATGCCGCCAAGATCGGCAAGTCCGAGGCGCGGATGGACTGGCGGGGAAACGCGGTTGCCCTTGATCGGCAGGTCCGGGCGTTCAATCCCTTTCCGGGCGCGGAGACGCACTTTGGAGGGGAGCCGCTCAAGATCTGGGAATCCAGGCCCTGCGCGGGGGTGGGGATGCCCGGCACCGTAATTCGGCATGAAGAGGGGTGCCCGGTGATTGCCTGTGGTACTGATGCGTTAGCGCTCACTGTCATGCAACGGCCCGGGTCGCGGAAGATGGCGGCTGCGGAGTTCATGAAGGGGCGTCCCGTTCCCGTTGGCGCGCTGCTGGTCGCGGGCGCTCCGGACTGACAGACCCTTCAACCCGTACCCCTATCCCGGAGCCATCCTGCTACAGATCCAGCTCCGCGCGGCGGCAGTTCTCGCACAGACACTGGCGGGCCGCAACCTTTCGACCGCGTTCGAAGACGAGTTTCGTCGCCATGCCGGCCTCACGCCCGCGCAGCGGGCGGCGGTCCGGGAGATCTGCTACGGGGGACTTCGTTCCCTCGGGCTGCTCGAGGCGCAACTGGGAAAGCTGCTGCTCACTCCGGTCCGACATGCGGAATTGCGCAGCCTGCTCCTCGTCGGCCTTGCCCAGCTGCAGTTCACGCGCGCGAAACCCTATGCCGTCGTCGACCATGCCGTCCAGGCAGCGGAGCGGCTCGGCCAGCCCGCTGCGCGCGGCCTGGTGAACGCGGTGCTGCGCAGCTACTTGCGGCGCCAGCAGGAATTGGCGCGTGACTCGTGGTCGTCTCCCGAAGCCCGTTACGGCTTTCCTGCCTGGTGGCTGGAGAAGCTGCGCGATCAGTATCCGGGCGACTGGGAGGCGGTCGTATCCTCCGAGAACCGTCATCCGCCCATGACCTTGCGGGTGAATCGCCGACGCACGACCGTCCCGGAATACCTTGCCCGGCTGCAGGTGGCCGGGATCGAGGCCAGGCATCTCGGCGACATGGCGGTTCGCATCGACCCCCGCCCTGTCTTCGAAGTGCCGGGATTTGCCGATGGCCTGGTGAGCGTCCAGGACGCCGGCGCGCAATGGGCCGCGCGCCTCCTGCAGATCGGGGACGGGCAGCATGT
>CAZTGY010000344.1:2214-3387 GCA_964613445.1 uncultured Chromatiaceae bacterium
GCCACATGCTGGAAATCGCGGATATCGACCTCCTGGCCGTGGACAACGACCGGACAAGACTGGGGCGCATCCGGGAGAATCTCGACCGACTGGGCGGAACGGCCAGGATCGCCTGCGCCGATGTCGGCGCTCCGGAGGCCTGGTGGGATGGCCGTCCTTTCCAGCGGATTCTGCTGGATGCGCCCTGCAGCGCATCGGGTGTTGCCAGGCGACATCCCGACATCCGCTGGAACCGGCGGCCTTCCGACCTGGCCCAATTTGCGGCCCAGCAAGCACGGCTCCTCGATGGAGTGTGGCAAGTCCTTGAGACTAGTGGTAAATTGCTCTACGCGACCTGCTCGGTCTTCCGCGAAGAAAACGAATCCACGGTGGACGCTTTTCTTGCCAGGCAGCCCGAGGCACGCGTGGCATGTTTCCAGCCGGACGCCCCCGCGGGCGGCCGGGTCCAGCCCGACGACGATCACGATGGCTTCTACTATGCCCTTCTCGAAAAGCGCTAGGCCGCACTGGCTTCTCGCTTTGGGGGCGTTCGTGCTTGCGCTTCTGGCCTACACCCCTCCCGCACGCGCGGAAGGCATCGTGCCGGTCGTCGCGAAAGTCGAATCCGGCGACGACGGCTACCGGCTCGATGCGGAGTTCGACATCCAGTTCAGTCCGCGCCTCGAGGAAGCGGTGAACCGCGGCGTCGCACTCTACTTCGTCGTCGAGTTCGAGCTCTCGAAACCGCGCTGGTACTGGTTCGACGAGAAGCCGGTGCAGCTCTCGCAGACCTACAAGATCACCTACACCCCGCTCCTGCGCCAGTACCGGCTGTCCGTGGGAAGTGCCTACCAGAATTTCCGCCGTTTCGATGATGTCGTGCTGGCGTTGTCGCGGGTACGCGGCTGGCCGGTGGCGGAAAAGGGAGCCCTGCGCAAGGAGGGCGGCTACCAGGCCGCCATCCGCATGCGACTCGACACCGCGCAGCTGCCCAAACCCTTCCAACTCAATGCGGTCGCCTCGCGCGACTGGAACCTCGCCTCGGATTGGTATCGGTGGACCGTCAATCCATGAGGCCGTTGATTTTCCTGTGCGTGGTGACGGGCGCAGGCCTCGTCTACCTGATGTCACAGGCCTCGTCGAACACCACCCTTTTCACCCAGAACTATCCCGGCCTGCTCGGCCTCGGCGGAC
>CAZTGY010000345.1:0-2979 GCA_964613445.1 uncultured Chromatiaceae bacterium
CCGCGGGCCGCACGGCGGACACCCCGCCGGAGCACCTGAATCCGATCCGGACGACGTTGCGAAAACGGACGGTAGGCATCACAGCAGGGCCGTCCACCATGCAGCAACGAACGGGCGCCGAGGGCGTCATCGGCGGTACCCGGGACCCCTTAGCGGCCACCGGCGGCGGCTCCCCCGGCTCCGACGCCCTCAAGCTGTACAAGTCCGTGGACGGCTACCGGGCGATCATGGAGTGGTACGAGTCGCTGGTGGAGAAGATCGGGGTGCCCTTCGAGGCCCTCTACGTGAACACCCGGTTCGGCCGGACCCACCTGCTGGCGGCGGGCCCGCAAGACGCGCCGCCGCTGTTCCTGATCCCGGGCGTCGCCGGTTGCGCGCCGCTCTGGCGCCGGCAGCTCGAGTCGCTGAGCGCCGACTTCCGCGTCTACGCGCTGGACATCCCGGGCCAGCCCGGGCGCAGCGATCCCAACCCGCCCTCCTTCCTGAACGACGATTACTGCAACTGGCTGCTGGACGTCCTCGACGACCTGGGGATCGGGCGCGCCCACGTCGCGGGGATCAGCGCCGGCGCCTGGATCGCCATGCGCTTTGGCAGCCGTCACCCGGAGCGGGTGCACAAGGTCGTCATGCTGGGACCCACCGGGATCTCCAGTGCCCGCCTGCCCGCGAAGATCTGGCTGGGCCGCGTCGCGCAGAAGTGGAAGAACGCGGACGTGCTGCAGGACGACCTGACGGCGAAGTCGGTGTCCTCCAAGAGTCCGGGCGGCACCTTCGGCACCTTCGACCGCCAGCTGGCCCGCGCGATGGCGCTCTGCACCAGGCACTACCGCGTGGACCGCTCCCTCGGGATCTACAGCGAAGCGACGGGCAAGGTGAACCTCTGGCAGGGCCTGCGGGTGCTGCGCCGCTTCTTCCTGCCAGAACCCGAGTCCGTCCTGCGCCAGTTCCGGGTGCCGGGGCTGCTCGTCTTCGGCGAGCACGAGGTGCTCTACGACCCGCACGCGGTGGGCCGCAAGGCCATGAAGCTCATGGGCGACATCCGCGTGGAAGTCGTCCCCGGCGCCGGCCACGCCGCCATCTACGACCGGCCGGAAGTCGTGGACGGCCTGGTCACGGCCTTCCTCAAGGCATAATCCCGCACCTGATGCCCCGCTCCACCCTGAAGTCGCTCCTCCTGCTGGTCCTGCTGGCACCAGTGAGCGCCGTCGCCCACGAGGGCTCGAGCCTCCCCTACGGCTCCTTCATCGCAGGCCTGGCTCACCCCGTCCTCGGCGTCGACCACTTCCTGGCGATGGTGAGCGTCGGCATCCTGAGCGCCCAGATCGGCGGCCGCGCGATCTGGACAGTGCCCGGCACCTTCGTCACGGTAATGGGGCTGGGCGGCGTGCTGGGCTGGCTGAACGTGGGGCTCACGTCCATCGAGCTCGGCATCGCGTTCTCGGTGCTCGCCCTCGGCACCGCCATCGCCGCCGACCGGAAGTTGCCCATCCTGGTGGCGATGGGCGCCGTGGCGATCTTCGCCACCTTCCACGGCTACGCCCACGGCGCCGAGATGCCCACGGTGGCCAACCCGGTGCGCTACGCGCTGGGCTTCATGACCGGCACGGCCCTGCTGCACGTTGCGGGGGTCCTGATCGGCGACATCTCGCAGCACTATGCCAGGGGCAAGGTGCTCCTGCGGGTCGCCGGCGCCGCCATCGCCGGCGCCGGCACCTGGTTCCTCGCCGGCCTGGCGGGCTAGGAGCGGACTGATGCCGGGCAGCCATCGATCCGCGGGCCGGCTCCGGCTGGCGCTCTGGGAGATTGGCACGGTCGTCTGGGTGTGCGTGGCGGGTTCCGCCCTGCACTTCGCCTTCGAGCTGAGCGAGTACTGGCGCCCCATGGCACTGTTCGCCGCGGTGAACGAAAGCGCGTGGGAACACACCAAGATGTACTTCTGGCCGGGCCTGTTTGCCGCCCTGGTGCAGTACACCTACACGCGGGACGTGGCCAACAACTACTGGCTCGGGAAGGCCGTGGCGCTGGCGCTGACCCCGGTCCTGATCTGGGCCACCTACTTCTCCTACATGAGCTGGATCGTGGCCTCGGGCGGCAAGGCGTCGCTGCCGACGATGCTGTCGATCATGGTGCTCGGCATCAGCGCCGGCCAGGCCGCGAGCTGGACGATCCTCACCCGCCCGCCGATCCGGGGGGGCTCGACCAGGGCGGCTGCCGGCGTCATGGCAACGCTGGCGGCCGTGTTCGCGACCTTCAGCTACTTTCCGCCCCGGGCCTTCCTCTTCGAGAATTTCTTCTGCTACCAGTACACCGGCGAGTACGGGATCCTGGACGACTACGGCCCCTACCGGGTCTTCGTCAGGGTCGACGCGGACGGCTCCACCCGGGATGGCGGCGGCGTGAACTACTGCGCTGGCAGGCAGCGCGCCGTGCCCCTCGCGGGCGACCAGGGCGCGTTCTGACAAATCCGGGTAACGCGGCCCGCCGTCTTGGGCTAGTGTGGTGAAAACGGCCGGAGAAGCCGCATGCCCGTCACCCTCGAAATAGCCCCCGCCCGCGCCACGGACGTCCAGGTCATTGCCGAGATGTCCCGGCGCCTCGTGGAGGTCGGCCTGCCCTGGACCTGGACGCCGGCCCGCGTGGCGCGCCACCTGCATCACCCGGAATCCCTGGTCCTCACGGCCCGCGCCACGGGCACCGGGAGCCCGATGCTGGCCGGCTTTGCGATCGTGCATTTCGGCGACGACATCGCCCACCTGAACCTGCTGGCCGTCGACAGCCGCTGGCAGCGGCGGGGCCTTGGCCGCCGCCTGGTCCAGTGGCTGGAGCAGTCGGCGATCACGGCCGGGACGTTCACCCTCTGCCTGGAGGTCCGGGCCCGCAATCCCTTGGCGCTGCTCTTCTACCGGGAGCTGGGCTTCGAAGAGACCAGCCGGGTGCCCCGCTACTACAGCGGCCGGGAAGACGCGCTCCGGCTGACCA
>CAZTGY010000345.1:2989-3382 GCA_964613445.1 uncultured Chromatiaceae bacterium
CGCCAGCAGGGCGCCACCGCCTTCGCTCCACCCGGCGCGGACCGGGACCCGGGCACGGCGCCCTCCGCCGCCCAGTGGCTGGCGACCCAGTTCCCGAAGGACGGCTCGCCCGCCTGACCGGGACCGGGTTGCCGCCGGGCGCCCGCCCGTGGCATACAACCCCGCATGGACTTCATCTACACCGCCGACCGTGCGCTGCCCGACGCCCTCTGCGATGAGGCCGTGGCGCGCTTCGAGGGCCATCCGGGTGCCGCGGCGGGCGTTACCACGACCGGCGTCGCTGCCGGCAAGAAGTCGAGCATCGACCTCACCATCGACAACTTCGGTGACCTGCAGGACCTCCACCAGAGGATCCTGGACACCTGCCTGGACAACCTGACGGACTACTTCATC
>CAZTGY010000346.1:0-3364 GCA_964613445.1 uncultured Chromatiaceae bacterium
TACTTCCACGCCTGGCACGTCAAGCGCATTCGCCCTGCGGAGTTCGTGGATGCCGACCTGGGTGCCGAGGTTTACACCCACCAGTTGTGGATCTTCGAAGGCATCACGTCCTACTACGATGACCTGGCATTGCGGCGCAGTGGCCTGATCACCGTCGAGCAGTATCTGGAAATCCTGGGGAAATCCCTGACGCAGCTCTACCGCACGGCGGGCCGTCGTCACCAGACTCTGGAGGAGGCGAGCTTCGACGCCTGGATCAAGTTCTACCGGCCTGACGAGAATTCGCCCAATGCGACCATCAGCTACTACCTGAAAGGCGCCCTCGTGGCGCTGGCGCTGGACCTGGAGCTGCGGTCCCGGACGGCGGGCACGTGCTCGCTGGATGCCGTCATGCGCACGCTGTGGCAGGAGTACGGGGCGGACGACAGCCCCGGCCTCCCGGAGGGCCAGTTCGAGCGACTGGCCGCCAGCCTGAGCGGTCTCGACCTGGAGCCGTTCTTCCGCCAGGCACTGCGCGCGACCATCGATCCGCCGCTGGGCATCCTGCTGGCCCAGTTCGGGGTGCGACTCCACCTGCGGGGTGCCGAGAGCGACGCCGATGCCGGCGGCGTGCGGGGGCGCCGGGAGGAGCGGCCGCGTCCCTGGCTCGGGCTCAAGGTGCAGATGGCCGACGGTCGCGTCCGCGTCAGTCACGTTACCGCGGATGGCCCCGCCCAGCGGGCCGGCCTGGCGGCAGGCGATGAACTGCTGGCGCTGGCCGGCCGGCGGGTCACGCCGGAGAACTGGGAGGCCGGTGTCGACAGGCTCATTGCCGGCAGTGAGGTGCCGTGCCATGTGTTCCGCGACCAGCAGCTGATGCCGTTCCGCTGCATCCCGGTGCCAGCCCCCCGGGACACCTGCTACCTGAGCCTGGACCTGGATGCCGACGCCGAGGCCATCGTCCGCCGCAACGCCTGGCTCGGATTGCCCTAGCCACCGGCGTGCCGGTGCTAGACTTTTTCCATGCTCGAACTGGGTCTCAAGGTCCTGCTCAGCTACCTGGCTGGCGCCCTGAATGGCGCTCTCATCGTGGGCAAGCTGGCCGGTGGCATCGATATCCGGAAACTGGGTAGCGGCAACGCGGGCGGGACCAACGCCCTGCGCACCCAGGGCAAGTGGTTTGCGTTTCGTGTCATGGTGATCGACGTCGGGAAAGGCTATCTACCCCCGTGGCTATTGCCCGCCCTGGCCCTGCCTGGCGTGCCGCTGGACCCGGAGGTTTCCCGGACGTGGCTGGCGCTGGCCTGCGCTGGCGCCGCCGTGGTCGGGCACTGTTATCCCGTCTGGTTCGACTTCAAGGGCGGCAAGGGCGCGGCCACGGCCATCGGCGCCTTGCTGGCCATCGCGCCTGCACTGACCTTGCCGGCGCTCATCGTGTGGTGTCTGGTGCTGACCACCACGGGATTCGTGGGCCTGGCAACCATGCTGGCGACGGCCGTATTGCCAGCCTGGGTCGCGCTGACGGCGCTGCCGGAGCAGCGGGAGCTGTTCTGGTTCCTGGTTGCCCTCGCGCTCTTCATCGTCTACACGCACCGGGAGAACATCCAGCGCCTGCGGGAGGGCCGGGAGAACCGCCTGGAAAAGGCCATGCTGTGGCGCCGCCCGCGCTAGGCCGGCCGGCCGTCCTGGACCTGCTCGCGGATGGGGAATGGCACTCCGGCGTGAGGCTGGGGCAGGCCCTGGGGCTGTCCCGCGCCGCCATCTGGAAGCAGGTCCGGGTGTTGCGTGCCCTTGGCCTGACCATTGCCGCCGACCGCAGCCGGGGATACCGTCATGCGGGGCCGCTGGACCTGCTCAATGAGCGGGCGATCCGGGCGCTTCTTCGCCTGCCCACCTTCGAGGCGCTGGAGTCACTCGATGTCCTCGTCGTCACGACGTCCACCAACGAATGCCTGACATCGCGACCGGCACCGCCGCCGGGGCGCATCCGGGCGGTGGTGGCGGAATACCAGTCCGGGGGCCGGGGCAGGCGGGGGCGCCGCTGGCTGTCCCCGCTGGGGCACGGTATCTGCCTCTCGGTGTCCTGGTGCTTCGAGATACCGCCGCGGGACCTGCCTGCCCTGAGCCTGGTGGCAGGCGTGGCGGCTGCCGGCGCGCTATCGGATCTGGGTGTGGATGCCGTGCAGCTCAAATGGCCCAATGACATCGTGGCGGCCGGCGGGAAACTGGGAGGTATTCTGGTGGAGGTTGCCGGTGAACCTGGCGGCCCACTCCGGGCGGTGGTCGGCGTCGGGCTGAACGTGCGTCCGGTTGCCGGGATCGCGGCGGCACTCCGGGCGGAGGGCGGTGCCATGCCCGCGCTGGCGCTCGATGAACTGGTGGCTGGTCGCCGGCTGTCGCGCAATGCGCTGGTTGCCGCTCTCCTGAACTCGCTCCAGGCGAGCCTCGCGAGCTTTGGTGAAGACGGCTCCCACGGCTTCCTGGCCGCATGGCGCCGGCTTGATTGCCTGGCTGGCCGGCCGGTTGTGGTCACCCGGGGGTCGGAGTCCTTCACGGGCGTGGCCTGTGGCCTGGCCGACGATGGCTCCCTGCTGGTGCATCGGGATGGCGATATCGTGCCGGTGGTTGCGGGCGACGTCACCCTTCGGGCGCCCGGATGAAGGCGGCAGGCTGAGATGGCGGGCATGAAATTGCTGGTCGACGTCGGCAACAGCCGGGTGAAATGGGCCGTCGGAACGTCGGCCGGCTTCGTTGCCCTGGGGGAGGCGCGACGCCACGACGACGATGACTTCCCCGCCCTGCCCGACGTGGCCCCTGCGCCGGACGAGATCCGCGTGGCCAACGTCGCCGGAACCGATGCCGGGGGGCGCCTGGCGGCGAGGCTCCGTGAGCGCTTTGGCGTCGCCCCGGTATTTGCCCGGTCGGCAGCGAGTGGCGCCGGGGTGCGGAACGGCTATGCGGATCCCGCACAGCTCGGCGTGGACCGCTGGCTTGCCATCTGTGCTGCCTTTGCCCGGTATCGTGCCCCTGTGTGCGTGGTCGACGCCGGAACCGCGACGACGATCGACATCGTCAGTGGCGACGGCGAGCACCTGGGAGGCCTGATCCTGCCCGGCGTCTCGCTGATGCAGTCGGCTCTCCTGGGTAGCACGGGTGACCTCGCCCGCCTGGCCGCTACGGAAGGTGTGTCGGACCACCGTGTGGCGCGTCCCGGCCTCGTGCCGGGGCCCGGGGAGCCAGGCATCGTGCTCGGCCGTGATACCGCTGCGGCGATCCGGGACGGCGCCCTGCAGGCCACGGCCTGCCTGGTCCGGGCCTGCCTGGCGCGCCTGCAGGATGGGCCCCCCGGATTGCTGGTCCTGACCGGCGGTGCCGCGCCTCTGCT
>CAZTGY010000347.1:0-3349 GCA_964613445.1 uncultured Chromatiaceae bacterium
TGCTGCTGGTCGGCCCGCCCGGCACGGGCAAGACCATGCTGGCCCGCCGCCTTCCCGGCCTGCTGCCGGACCTCACGGAGAGCGAAGCCCTGGAATCCGCCGCCATCCAGTCCCTCGCCGGCGGCGTGCTCCAGTTCCGGCGCCGGCCCTTCCGGGCGCCACACCACACGGCATCGGCCGCGGCGCTGGTGGGCGGCGGCGGCAATCCACGACCGGGAGAGATTTCCCTGGCGCACCGGGGCGTGCTGTTCCTCGACGAACTTCCGGAATTCTCCCGCCCCGTGCTCGAGGCGCTCCGGGAGCCGCTGGGCACCGGACAGATCACCATTGCCCGCTCGCTCCGGACGGTCGAGTACCCGGCCGAGTTCCAGCTGGTCGCGGCCATGAACCCCTGTCCCTGCGGTTATGCCGGCGACCGGGAGCAGGAATGCCGCTGCACGCCGGACCAGATCCGTCGCTACCAGCTGAAAGTCTCGGGGCCGCTGCTCGACCGGGTGGATCTGGTCGTCAGCGTGAACCGCAGCGGCTCGGGGACCGGACGTGCGGCGAAGGGCGAGCCCTCAGCGCCCGTGCGGGCCCGGGTGGCGGGTGCGGTTGAGCGGCAGGTCCGGCGCAGTGGCTGCCTGAATGGCCGGTTGCCGGCCCGCGACCTGCGTGCCCATTGCGGTTTTGATGCCGCGGGCGAGGCGCTGCTCGAGGCTGCCAGCGGCCGCTTTGCGCTGTCGGCCCGGGCGCAGGATGGCATCCGGCGGGTCGCCCGGACGCTGGCCGACCTGGCCGGCTCCGAGGCGATCCGGACGGCGCAGGTGGCGGAGGCGATCAGCCTGCGCGCCGAGCGGCAACTGGGCAGTGGCGGGTCGTCCCGCCGTGGATCAGGCGAAGCGGCGCAGGCCGGCGATCGAGCCCAGGGCCGACAGGAACAGCCAGGCGGCAGCGGGTAGCGGAATGACGGCGGTCGGTGCCGCCGTCACCAGCGAGCGGATCTTGAACCGGTCAGGCGTGCTGTCCGAGGGATACCGGGCGCCCACCAGCAGGGCATTGCCCACCAGGCTGCCGAGGCCGATGGTGAGGGGCGCATCGCCGGCGCTGTTCAGCGAGTCCACCCGGCTGCCGAAACCGAGGGAGCCCAGCGTGCCGACATCCAGCCCGCTCAGGCTCACGCCCGACGACACCGTGCCCACCCAGAAGCTCACGTCCCGGTCCCACGCGCCGTAGGGATCGATGGTCAGTGACTGCATTGCCTGGGGTGAATCGAACAGGAAGAGCACGAGGTCGCGCTGGGTCACGTTGTCGACCTGATGGTCGAGCCCCTGGCCGATGCAGCGGGCAATGGAGCCTTCGCCACGATTGCACACGCCAAGGCCGGTTGAATAGCGCCCGATCTGCGCCGTCTCGAACCGGGCCGGCACGCCGCTGCCCGTGTCGGACCAGGCGGTGACCCTGAGCTTCTCTGTGCCTTGTGAAAAGGTCAGCCGGTTGCCAAAGGAGCTGCCCGTGGTCGTGTAGGAATTCCCGCCCGGGGCGAAATTCCACGTGCTGGCGGCCACCGCCGGGCTGCCCACGGCGAGCACGGCGCAAACTAGCAGGGTACGAAGCGGATTGATCATGCCGGGAACCACGTGACGAAGATGCCGTTTTTTTATTGCATGCCTGTGACGGCTTGTCGGCAGCGGGGCGCAGTCTCCAGACGCCTGCGGACACGGTCAATCGCGCGCGTCACGCTTTCGCGCGCGGGGTTGATCCGCCGGCAAAAGAAAAAAAATTATGTAAGGGGATTTTCGTGGCTACGCCACGAATGGCGGGCGGCAGCGCTGGTCCGGCAGCCTGGCGCGCTGCCGGACCGGCGGGGCCCGCTGTCAGGAGCCTGACAGGAACTTGACGGCGGCGATGATCTCTTCGTCGGACAGGTCCACGCGGCCGCCCTTGGCGGGCATGACGCCGGACTGGCCCTGGAAGCCCTCGAGGGCATGCTTGTTGAGTGTCGCCACGCCCTGGGCGAGGCGGGGTTTCCAGGCCGCGGCATCGCCCAGCTTGGGAGCGCCACCCACGCCTGCCCCGTGGCAGGCAAAGCACGCGGCGTTGTAGACCTGTTCACCGGTGAGCTTGACGGCAACCGGGGCCGCCGCTTCCGGCACGGCCGTGGCCACGGCGCCCGCTGCGCCCTGGTCGCCCGGCAACCGGGCCCGGCCTGCCGGCCTGATGCGCTCGGCGACCGCGGCCTCGACGGCCGGATCCTGCTTCACCCAGGCCAGCTCGCTGTTGTCGGCAATGGACCGCGCCAGGAAGATGAGGAAGATCGTGACGCCAACGAGGGCCCCGATGACCACCATGAACAGGTTGAGGAAGTTCTGGTCTTCGGACTGGCTCTGGGAGTGTCCGGCGGCGTGCTGCTGGGTGCTCAAGGTGCGCTCGATTCGTGGGGGGTCTTGCGGGGCGGCAGTATAAGTGACAAGCCCGCGGGGGAAAACCGGCTCAGGCGGGCCGGGCGGGCGGGGGCGCCAGGCGCCGCGGGGACGCGAAATCCCGGACGCCGGCCAGCTGGCGCAGGGACTCGAGGTCGTCCACCCGGATGCGATGGGTGTCCAGGCGCCGGATCAGGCCCCGCTCCTCCAGGTCCCGGAAGCTCCGGCTGACGGTTTCCTTCTTCAACCCCAGGAAGTCGGCGATGTCTTCCCGGCTCATCGGGACCTGGATCTCCCGGAGCGCCGGATCCCCATCGTCGGCCAGGTTGTCGGTCAGGCGCCGCCAGTGGCGGAGATACAAAAGGAATACCGCCAGCCGCTCGATGGCCGTCCGCTGGCCCAGGCTGTACACCACATCCAGGATGTCCTCGATGACCCGGAACATCATGTTGAGGAAGGCCCGTTCCGCCTTGGGGTCCGCCGCGAGCCGTTCGTCGAGTTGCCGGCGCGGGCAGCAGGTGACCCGGGCGTGGGTCACGGCCTCCACGCTGAAGAAATAGGTCTCGGTCGCCGTCAGACCCACGAAGTTGTCCCGGAAGAGGAAGGACAGCACCTGCCGCCGGCCGTCCGTGCCCGTACGCGTGACCCGCAGGACGCCCGACTGGATGTTGAAGACCTGGGTGGCGGGCTCGCCGGCGCTGATGATGACCTCGCCCGGCTCCAGGTCCCGGACGGGAGCCGAATCGAAGATGTCCAGGAACACGTCCTGGGGCAGGTCGAGGGTGCGCATGCGGAAAAGCATGGGCGCCGGCCGCCGGACTGGCAAGCGGCAGCCCGGCGGGGCTATCATCTCGCCCCCGCCAGGTCGCGGGATCGCACCAGGTTCCCAAGGGCGCCCGTAGCTCAGCTGGATAGAGTACTGCCCTCCGAAGGCAGGGGTCAGAGGT
>CAZTGY010000348.1:0-3345 GCA_964613445.1 uncultured Chromatiaceae bacterium
GATGCCGAGCCAGCCGCCGACGCCGATGGTCTCGAAGCCCTCGCGGAACATCAGCCCCCGCATCAGGCCGCCGCCGCCGTAGGCGAATTCCATCAGCATGACGCCGCTCAGCACGGTCACCACGGCGCCCCAGCGGAACCACAGCAGGGCCCGCGGGGCGATGTACTTGACGATGCCCGCGTTGCCGGGACCGCCCTTGTCCGCGAGACCGGCGGCAAGCCCGGGGATCTGCACCACGTTGAAGTAATACAGGAGCCCGATCCAGAAGACGCCCGACACGATGTGCAGCCAGCGGTCCAGGCTCGCAAGGTTCACGGCGACATCGGCGCTGGCCGGCAGCAGCAGGCTGATGACGATCATCAGGATGACGCCGGTGACGAGCGCGGAGGTTACGGTCTTGAGTGGATTCATGGTTCTATCCCCTGTGGTTCCGGCGTTGCCGGAGGCGTGGCCAGAATAGCGGAATCGTACAGGGGTTTGAACCTGTTCACGATCTCGCAGAAGAGGTCCGCCGTCAGCTCGGCGTCGTAGATTGCCGAATGGGCGCGGCTGGAGTCCCAGGCCATGCCCGCGGCGACGGCCGCCTGGGCCAGCACCGTCTGGCCGAAGGCGACGCCGCAGAGCGTCGCCGTGTCGAGCACGCTGAACGGATGAAACGGACTGCGCTTGGCGCCGGTGCGCCCGATGGCCTCATTGAGGAAGCCCAGGTCGAAATGGGCGTTGTGCGCCACGAGGATGGCCCGCTTGCAGTCCACCTCCTTCATGGCGTCACGGATTGGCGTGAAGATGTGCTGGAGCGCGTCCCGCTCGGTGAGCGCCAGCCGGAGCGGGTGCCAGGGATCGATGCCGGTGACCTGCAGGGCGGCCGGTTCCAGGTTGGCTCCCTCGAAGGGCTTCACGTGGCAGTGAATCGTGTCCCCGCGGCGGAGGGTGCCATCGTCGTCCATCCGGAGGATCACGGCCGCCATCTCCAGCAGCGCGTCCGTCCTGCAGTTGAAGCCACCGGTCTCGAAGTCCACGACCACGGGCAGGAAGCCGCGGAAGCGGCGGCTCATGGGGGACGTGACGGTGGTGGCCGGCTCGGCCTGCGGGGCGAGGGTCATCCAGCGAGTTGCTTCACGTCGCTGGCGTGGTCGAGGAGCAGCGCCAGCGAGTAGCGGACGCCAAAGCCGGTCGGGCCACCGGGCATCTGGCCCAGGCCATCCTTGCGCAGCGCCGACGCCAGGTCCACGTGCACCCAGGGCGTGGCCGCCGGGACGAAGCGCTGCAGGAAGCGCGCCGCCAGGATCTGGTCGGCCTCGCCGGCCGACGCGCACTGGGCCACGTCCGCCAGCTTCGACTTGAGGTCGTCGTCGAAGTCCGGGTCGTTCGGGAACGGCCAGACGCGCTCCCCGGATTCGCGGCCGACCCGCACCAGCAGGTCGTTCAGGGCGTCCCGGTTGGTGAACACGCCACTGTAGCGCTCCGACAGGGCATACACGCAGGCGCCCGTGAGCGTGGCGTAGTCCAGCATCAGCGCCGGCTTCTCCCGGCCGGCCAGTGCCAGCGTGTCGGCCAGGACCATGCGGCCTTCCGCGTCCGTGTGGATGATCTCGATGGTCGTGCCGTTGCACGCGGTGACCACGTCGCGCTGCTTGTAGGCCGCCGGACCGGTCCGGTTCTCGGTGATCGCGAGCCAGCAGTCCACGTGGAGCGGCGAGTGGAGGGACGACAGTGAGTGGAGGACGGCGAGCGCCACGGCGCTTCCGGACATGTCGGTGTGCATGTCGAGCATGTGCGGCGCCGTCTTGAGGTTCGTGCCGCCCGTGTCGAAGATGATGCCCTTGCCGACCAGCGCGAGGTCGGGCGACGGGCGGCGCGCCGGGCCCTTCGGCCGGTACCGCAGCCGCGCGATGCCGGCATCCGGCGTCGCGTTGCCCTGGGCGACGGCCAGGAACGCGCCGGCATTCTGCTTGCGCAGCGCCGGCTCGCCCAGCCATTCGAATTCCCAGCCGTGCTGCCGGGCCAGCGCCCCGAGGAGGTCCCGGTAAGTGGCGGCCGACAGCTTGTTGGCGGGCAGCGCCGTCAGCCAGCGCACCAGGTTGGCGCCCTCGATTTCAGCGAGCGTGCGGCTGATGTCCAGCGGAGCGGCAAGGCCGAGCAGCTGTACGGCCTTCAGCGACGGGGCCTTCGATTCCTTCTGGAACGCCGGGGGCTTCCAGGCCCGCGCGCCGAGCGCCAGCAGCAGCGCCCTGAGCACCCGCTCCTCGTCCGCCCCGGCAAACCCGTGGACGAGGACCGCCAGTGAGCGCGGCTCGTCCGCCAGTGCGTCCGCGACGACGTCGCCGGCAAATTTCAGGAGCGCGAAGGGCGCCGGCAGCGCCGGGCGGCCCCGTGCCTCAGCTTTGGTTGCGCCCGCGGCCGGCAGCGCGCCCAGCGTGACCGGCACGCCGCCAGCCAGAGTGCCCCGCAACGCGCGACCGGTTCCGTCCTTGCCAAGGCGCTTCTGCACGGCCTTAAGCGACTTCAGCCCGGGAATGTTGCGCCAGGCGCTCTCCGGTATCCGCTGCGGCGTCACCACGAGGACGTGGTCCACCCGGCCCAGCGCGGCGCGCGTCACCCGGCCGGTCGCCTGCAGCACCCTCCAGCCCGTCGCTGGCGGGAGGAGGGCGTGAACGCCCGTTGGCTTGACCCTGTTGCGTGAAACCCCGATCATTTGTGGCCGCCGCGCTTGCCTTGGTGGTTCGTTTGGGGCCCGCAGTATAGGGCAAGTCGTCCAGCATCAGCGGAGCCGCCGTGGCCGATTCCAGCACGCCGAATGGTCAGTCCTCCGGACATGCCGATGGCCAGTTCGAGGACCACGATCCGGAGGAGACCCGCGAATGGGTCGAGTCCATCGATTCCGTCCTCCGCACGACCGGCCCGCAGCGCGCCCAGTTCCTGCTCAACCAGATGGTGGATCATGCCCGGCGCTCGGGCGCCTACCTGCCGTTCCGGCCCAATACCGCCTACCTGAACACCATCCCGCTCTGGCAGCAGCCCGAGTACCCCGGTGACCGGGCCATCGAGCGGCGCCTGGAGGCCTACATCCGCTGGAACGCCATGGCCATGGTGGTCCAGGCCAACCGGCAGAGTTCCGAGTACGGCGGCCACATCGCCACCTACGCCTCCGCCGCGACCCTTTATGAGGTGGGCTTCAACCACTTCTGGCGCGCGGCCACCGGCGACTTCGGGGGCGACCTGCTCTACGTGCAGGGGCATTCATCCCCCGGCATCTATGCCCGCGCCTACCTGGAAGGCCGCCTGACCGAGGAACACCTGGATCACTTCCGGCAGGAGGTCGCCGGCAAGGGCAAGGGCCTGTCG
>CAZTGY010000349.1:0-2353 GCA_964613445.1 uncultured Chromatiaceae bacterium
CGGGCGCGGTGCGCCGCGGCCCGCGCAACACCGCGCTGGCCGCGCGGACCAACGCCCGCTTCGTGGAGGCGGACCTGGCCGGCGCAGGCGCGGAGGGCGCGTGGACCCGCGAGCGGTTCGATCTGGTGCTCATGGACCCGCCCCGGACCGGCGCCGCCGAGCTGCTCCCCGCCCTTGGGCGGATCGGTGCGCGTCGCGTCGTGTACGTCTCCTGCCATCCCGGCACACTGGCACGGGATGCCGGCCTGCTGGTCCGCGACCACGGCTACCGCCTCGCCAGCGCGGGCGTCATGGACATGTTTCCCCACACCAGCCACGTGGAGTCCATGGCGCTGTTCGAGCGTGCCTGATGGCCATGGACCTGCCACCGGTAGACCTGCTCGTCAGCCTCACGCGCCAGGAGATGCAGTTCCGGCGCGATGCGCGTGTCGAGCGCGAGTTTCGCGTGTCCACGTCGCGCTACGGTCCGGGGGAGGAGCGCGGCAGCCTCTGCACGCCGCGGGGCCTGCATGTCATCCGGGCGAAGATCGGCCACGGCCTGCCGCTTGGGTCTGTCCTCCGCGGCCGGCGGCCGACCGGTCAGGTGTTCTCGCCGGCGCTGCACCGGGCCGAGCCGGGCAGGGACTGGATCCTCTCCAGGATCATGTGGCTCTCCGGGCTGGAGAGGGGGCGGAACCGGCTCGGCAACGTGGATTCAATGCGCCGGTACATCTACATTCACGGCACTCCCGATCACGAACCCATGGGGGTGCCGTTCTCCCACGGATGCATCAGAATGCGCAATGCCGACGTGTGCTGGCTCTTCGATGCGGTCACGCCGGGCACCCGCGTGAACCTGATTCCCTGAATTGGCAGACGGCCCCAGGACCCCGGATAATGACGCTCGGACCACTGATGCTGGACGTCGAAGGGCTGGCACTTACGGGTGCTGACCGGGCACGACTGAGGGATCCGCTCGTGGGCGCGGTGATCCTGTTCAGCCGGAACTTCAGCAGCCGGGAGCAACTCCGGGAGCTAGTGGCAGAGATCCGCAGCCTGCGTTCGCCGCACCTGCTGATTGCCGTCGACCAGGAGGGGGGGCGCGTGCAGCGCTTTCGCGACGGCTTCTACCGCCTGCCGCCGCTGCGCTGGCTGGGTCTCCAGTACGACCTCGACAATTCCCGGGGTCGTCATCTGGCGCAGACCTGTGGCTGGCTGATGGCAGCCGAGGTATTCGACGCCGGCGTGGACTTCAGCTTTGCGCCGGTGGTGGACCTCGATTACGGCACCAGCGAGGTCATCGGCGACCGGTCGTTTCACCGGGATCCGGAGATCGTCGCCGAGCTGGCATCCGCCTACATCCTCGGCATGCACAAGGCGGGCGTGATCGCGGTTGCCAAGCATTTTCCGGGCCACGGCTATGTGGTTGCCGATTCACACCAGGACCTGCCGGTCGACCCGCGTACCCGGTCGGAGCTCTACGACGACCTCCAGCCCTACGGCAGGCTGATCCGCCAGGGCGTGAACGGCATCATGGTTGCCCACGTGCGCTACCCGCAGGTGGATGGCGAGGTCGCCAGCCTGTCGCCGTACTGGTTGCGGACGGTCCTGCGCGGCGAACTGGGTTTTGGCGGGGTCATCTTCTCCGACGACCTCAGCATGAAGGCCCTGGCGAGCGAGGGTGACATGCCGGAGCGCGCGCGGCGGGCGTTGGCCGCCGGCGCAGACATGGCCCTGATCTGCAACGATCCCGCGGCCGCCGACGCGACGCTCGAGGCGCTGAAGCGCCATGGCGGACCCGTTGACCAGCCAGTCAGCCAGGCCCGCCTGATCACACTGCGCCGGCGTGCGCCGATGGGCATCGAACTGGCGGCGACCGCTGGCGAGTTCCGCGGGTCGCTCGCCTGGGAGCAGGCCGTGAATGCCCTGGACGCGGCGCAGGCCCGGCCCGGCCTGACCCTCAGCTGATGGTGCCGACGGTGCCGGGCTCCCGGCGGCTGGTGGACCGGGACGGCGTCGATGAGGCGTTCGACCGCCTCGCAGTGGCGCTCCAGCCTCTCGTGGAGCAGGAGCCCTGCGTGATGCTCGGCGTCCTGCTTGGCGGGCTCATTCCGCTGGCCCGGCTCGCCGGCCGGTTGCGCGGGGACTTCGTCCTGGATACGTGCCGGGTGGGACGCTACGGCGATGCCACGCGGGGCGGGATACCCCAATGGCTTGCGAAGCCTCGCGCCGAGCTCCGCGACCGGCACGTGCTGCTCGTCGATGACATCTACGACGAGGGCCTTACGCTGGAGTTCATCGCCCACCATTGCCGGCAGGCTGGCGCCAGCCGCGTAACTACGGTGGTGCTCGTGCGGAAGGTCCACTCCCGCGC
>CAZTGY010000349.1:2363-3337 GCA_964613445.1 uncultured Chromatiaceae bacterium
CATCCAGCCCGACCTGGTGGGCCTCGAGGTTGGCGACGAGTTCGTTTTTGGCTGCGGCATGGACTACCGTGGACACTGGCGGCACCTGCCCGAGATCTGGGCCGTGGACGGCTGCTAATGCGTCTGGGCGTCATCGGTGGCACCGGCTCGGCAGGACTCTTTCCCGACGGCATCCCTGTGACCCTGCCGGGCGAGCTGGCTGCGCAGCCCTGGGGCCCCGTCTCTTCGGCGCCAAGTCGATCCGGATTTGGTGGTCACGAGATCATCTTTCTCGCCCGCCATGGCGGACCTGGGGAGGCGGCAATTCCTCCGCATCGGGTGAACTACCGGGCCAACGTCTGGGCGCTCAGCGGTCTCGGCGTGGACCACGTGATTGCCATCAATGCCGTGGGCGGGATCGCCAACTGGGCAGTGCCGGGCCGGCTCGTGATTCCCGACCAGATCGTCGACTACTCCTGGGGGCGCGAGCACACGTACACCGGCGACAGCCGGTACCCGCTCAGGCACGTGGATTTCACGGAGCCCTTCTCGCCGCCGCTCCGGGACCGGCTTATTGCGACTGCCGGAGGTCTGGCCCTGGATGTCATGCCCACGGCTACCTATGGAGTGACCCAGGGGCCGCGGCTGGAAAGTGCTGCGGAAATCGAGCGCCTAGAGCGGGACGGGTGCCACGTGGTCGGCATGACGGGCATGCCCGAGGCAGGCCTGGCCCGGGAACTGGACCTGTCCTATGCCATGTGCTGTGTCGTCGTGAACCGTGCTGCCGGGCGGGTACCTGCCGGCATGACCATCCACACCCAGATGGAAGCGTCCCTGGCGGCGGGCATGGCGAACGTGCGCCGCCTGCTCGCCGGCCTGCTGGCTGGCGCGACCGGAGCCGACTGAGCCGCGCCGATTGGACAACGCAGCCGGCCTTCAGCGCCGGTCAGTGACCACCTTCACAGAACCCCGCTTAACCTAAGGCTAGGATGCGC
>CAZTGY010000350.1:0-3335 GCA_964613445.1 uncultured Chromatiaceae bacterium
CCCCCTCAGGCCGGCGCGGCGCCCCGGACGCTGGTCGCGATGTCGTCGGCCAGCCTGGCCACTTCGTCGTGGTCCTCGCCCTCCACCATCACCCGGACGACCGGCTCGGTGCCCGAGGCCCGCAGGACCACCCGGCCCCGCGCCCCGAGCTGCCGCTCCGCGCGGGCAACCGCCGCCTGGATCGGCGGGGCGTCCTTCAGGTCGATCTTCTGTCGCACCCGCACGTTGACCAGCGTCTGCGGGAACCGCGTCATGCCCCCCGCCAGGTCCGCGAGCGTCCTGCCGGACTGCTTGACGACGCACAACACCTGCAGCGCACTGACGAGGCCATCGCCCGTGGTGGTCTTGTCCAGGCAGATGAGGTGCCCCGATGTTTCCCCGCCGAGCCGCCCGCCCGTCTCGCGCAGCAACTCGAGGACGTAGCGGTCGCCAACCTTGGCCCGCCGGAAATCGATGCCGAGGTCGCGGAGGCCCTTCTCCAGGCCCAGGTTCGTCATCAGCGTGCCAACCACGGGTCCAGTCAGCTCGCCAGACCCATGCCACGCGCTGGCGAGGATCCACAGCAGCTGGTCGCCGTCGACCAGCTGGCCAAGGTGGTCCACCATCAGCAGGCGGTCGCCGTCGCCGTCGAGCGCGATGCCGAGGTCCGCGCGCACACCCTGGGTGGTCAGCTGGAGCAACTCGGGCCTGGTCGAGCCACAGTTGTGGTTGATGTTGCGGCCATTCGGGGAACAGCCGATGGGGACGATCTCCGCACCCAGCTGCGACAGCACGCGTGGCGCCACCTTGTATGCCGCTCCGTGGGAGCAGTCGATGACGATCTTGAGCCCATCGAGCCGCAGGTCGGCCGGCACCGTCGAAACGCAGAAGTTCTTGTAGGCGTCGAGCGCGTTCTCCACGCGCGTCGCCCTGCCAAGGGACCCCGACTCGCGGGTGATCGCGGGCTCCGACAGCCGCGCCTCGATCGCCGCCTCGATCTCATCGGACAGCTTGCTGCCATGGCTGTCGAAGAACTTTATGCCGTTGTCGTCATAGGCGTTGTGGGATGCGCTGATCACCACGCCGGCATCGGCGCCGAGCGTGCGGGCGAGGTAGGCGATGCCCGGGGTCGGCAGGGGGCCAACCAGCAGCACGTCCATGCCGGCGGCGACAAAGCCTGCCTCCAGGGCGGATTCGAACATGTAGCCGGACACGCGGGTGTCCTTGCCGATGAGCACCGTGCCGCCCCTCGGCGCGAGCACGTGGGCCGCTGCACTGGCGAGTCGCAAGGCAAACTCGGCGGTCATCGGGTATTCACCGACGCGCCCCCGGATGCCGTCAGTGCCGAAAAGTTTCCTGCTCATAAGGTGCTCTCGAGGCCATCCATTACCCGAAACGCCTGCACGGTCGGGGCGACGTCATGCACCCGCACTATCCTTGCGCCGCGCGCCCGCGCCACCAGCGCCAGGGCCACGCTGCCGCCCGTCCTGTCGGCGGGCGCCCCGCCCGGCTCGCCGGCCAGCTGCCCGATCATCGACTTGCGGGATAACCCGGCAAGCACCGGGAACCCCGTTGCAACCAGCTCGTCCAGGCGCCGCAGCAGCGCCAGGTTGTGCCCTAGCGTCTTGCCGAAGCCAAACCCCGGGTCAAGTATAAGTGAATCGCGCGGCAGGCCCGCCGCGACGCAGGCCGCAACCCGTCCCAGCAGGAACGCCTGGACTTCGCCCACCACGTCCCCGTAACGAGGCTCCCGTTGCATGGTCGCCGGCGTGCCCTGCATGTGCATGAGGCACACCGGCACTCCCGCCGCAGCGGCGGCCTGCAGGGCTCCCGGACGGCCCAGCGCGCGCACGTCGTTCAGCATGTCGGCCCCGGCGGCGACCGCGGCCGCCATTACCGCCGGCTCGCTGGTGTCGACCGAGATCAGGATCTCCGAGGCCGAACGCAGGCCTTCCACCACCGGGATCACCCGGTCCAGCTCCTCCGCCACACCGGGCGCCGTGGCGCCCGGCCGGGTGGATTCGCCGCCGATGTCGATCAGGTCCGCACCGGAGGCGGCCAGTGCCAGGCCCCGGTCGATCGCCTGCCGGGGGGCGCGGTAGAGGCCGGCGTCGGAGAAGGAATCCGGAGTGACATTCAGCACTCCCATGACGAGGCAGCGATCCGGTGCGGATCGCTGCCTGAAACGGAGGGGTGCCCGGAGCGCCGTAATCCGCGTCGCCGGCGTCAGGTCTGGGTGCGGTGCTGGCTGGCCGGTTCGCCGATGCCGGGCTCGCCCGCCGGCTTGTTGCCGCCGAAGGTGCCGGCCGGCGTTCCCGAACCGGAGTTGTCCCAGCCCTCGGGGGGCCGCGGCTCGCGGCCGGCCATGATGTCCCGGATCTGCCCGTCGTCGATCGTCTCGTACTTGATCAGCGCGCTGGCCATCGTGTGCAGCCGCTCGATGTGCGTGGTCAGGATCGTCGTGGCCAGCTCGTAGTTGCCGTCGATGATCTTGCGCACTTCCTCGTCGATGGCGTGGATCGTGACGTCCGAGACCTGCTTGTGCTGGGTGACGGTGCGTCCCAGGAAGACTTCGCCGTCCTCCTCCGTGTAGGTCAGGGGTCCGAGGCGGTCGGACAGGCCCCACTTGGTCACCATGTTCCGGGCGATGTCGGTGGCCCGCTCGATGTCGTTCGAGGCGCCCGTGGTGACGGCATCCGCGCCGAACACCAGCTCTTCGGCGATCCGGCCGCCGAACAGGCTGGCGATCTGGCTGTTGAGGCGGCGCTTGCTGTAGCTGTACCGGTCCTCCTCGGGCAGGAACATGGTGACGCCCAGGGCCCTGCCACGCGGGATGATCGAGACCTTGTACACGGGGTCGTGGTCGGGGACCGTCAGCCCGACGATGGCATGTCCCGCTTCGTGATAGGCGGTCAGCTTCTTCTCGGACTCGTTCATCACCATGGAGCGCCGCTCGGCCCCCATCATGATCTTGTCCTTGGCCTTCTCGAACTCCTCCATCGTGACCGTGCGCCGGTTCGCCCGGGCGGCAAAGAGCGCCGCCTCGTTGACGAGGTTGGCCAGGTCGGCCCCGGAGAATCCGGGCGTGCCGCGGGCGATGATCGACGGCTTCACGTCGTCAGCCAGGGGAACCTTCCGCATGTGCACCTTGAGGATCTGCTCCCGGCCGCGCACGTCGGGCAGCGGCACCACGACCTGGCGGTCGAAGCGGCCCGGCCGCAACAGGGCGGGATCCAGCACGTCCGGCCGGTTCGTGGCCGCGATGACGATGATGCCTTCGTTGCCTTCGAAGCCGTCCATCTCGACGAGCAGCTGGTTGAGCGTCTGCTCCCGCTCGTCGTGGCCGCCGCCCAGGC
>CAZTGY010000351.1:0-3333 GCA_964613445.1 uncultured Chromatiaceae bacterium
ATTTGCGCCGCCAAGCGGCGCAAATACCCAGATGCCAAACCCGGTGCCTCTTCAGTAGATGGTGATGTCGCCGCCGCCCCGCGGGTCGGACGCCGCGGCGACGCGGCCGGTGGCCCGGTCCCACGTCACGACCTGCATGTTGCCGTAGCTCCGCTCGCTCCGCTCCAGCCGGTGGCCCTTGGCTTCCAGCGCTGCCTTCTCCCCGGGCGTGAAGGCGCCCTCCTCGTAGGCCACGACGTCGGGGAAGTACTGGTGGTGGTAGCGCTTCAGGCCAACCATCTGCGTGGCATCCGCGCCGTCCGACCAGGCAAGGGCGGCCAGGAGCACCATGCTGATGATGCGGCTGCCGCCGGGCGTGCCCAGGATCGCAACGCCCCGGTCGCTCTCCAGGAAGGTCGGCGACATGCTCGAGAGCATCCGCTTGCCGGGGGCGATGGCGTTGGCCTCCGTGCCAATCAGGTCGAAACCGTTGGGCACGCCGGTCTTGATGGAGAAGTCGTCCATCTCGTTGTTCAGGATGACGCCCGTGCCCGGCGGCATGAAAGCGGAGCCGAACCAGGTGTTGATGCTGAGCGTGCCGGCAACCCGGTTGCCGGCACGGTCCAGCACCGAGAAGTGGGTGGTGTTGGTGCCGGCGACCGGTTCGGGAAGGATGCCGGACAGCTGGATGCTGGGCGTGGCCCGGTCCATGAGGATGGAAATGCGCTGGCCGTCCGCGTAGTAGGGGCTCAGCAGGCGGTCGAGGGGCATGCTGACGAACGCGGGATCGCCGAGATAGACCGCCCGGTCCCGGTACGCCCGGCGCATCGCCTCGATGGTCAGGTGCTTCCGGTCGGCCGGCGCCAGCCCGTCGAGATCGTAGCCGCCCAGGATCTGGAATACGTTGGCCAGTGCGACCCCGCCGGCCGACGGCGGCGGTGCCGACACGATCGTCATCCCCCGGAAGTGGCCACGGATCGGCTGCCGCTCGATGACTTCGTAACGGGCCAGGTCGTCCAGGGTCCAGATGCCGCCGGCGGCACGGACGCCGTCCACCAGCAGCCCGGCAACGCGTCCGCGGTAAAAGCCGTCCCGGCCGTCCACCGCAATCTGCCGCAACGTGTTCGCCAGGTCCGGGTAGCGCACGCGGTCGCCCGCCACGAGCGGCTTGCCGCCGGGCAGGTACAGCGCCGCCAGCGCAGGCGAGTTGCGCGCAGCGGCCGCACGGAACCGGAGGCCAAGCTCCATGCCCCGGGTGACCTCCACGCCCTCATCGGCATAGCGGATGGCGGGCGCCAGCGACTTCTTCAGAGGCAGGCGGCCATAGCGCTTCGCCAGGTGCACCAACCCGGCGGGCTGACCTGGAATCCCGGCGGCGAGGGCGCCATCGAGCGTGGCGCCCGGGCGCGGCTTCCCCATCTCGTCCAGGTACATGTCGCGGGTTGCGGCGCCGGGCGCAACTTCCCGCGCGTCCACGAAGGTCTGCCTGCCGCCCTTCGCCTCGTGCAACAGCCAGAAGGCGCCGCCACCGAGCCCGGAAGCAAAGGGCTCGACCACCGCCAGCGCTGCGCTGATCGCCACCGCGGCATCAAAGGCGTTGCCGCCGGCCGCCATGACCTCCTCGCCCGCCTGCGTTGCCAGGGGGTGCGCCGTGGCGATGCCCGCTGCGGCAATGTGCCCGGCGGGCTTTGCCGCAGCGGGCAACGCCCAGGCAAGGGCGACGACGATCAGGCAAAGGCGGCGGCTGAGCTGCATGTGTCGCCAGCGCGGGATCGCGTGTTCAGCCATGGCGCTCGGCGCGCTTGCGCGCCAGCGCGGCGGCGACACCGGGCGGCACGAAGGGTGCAATGTCGCCGCCCAGGACGCCGATCTCGCGGACGAACGTCGAGGACACGAAGGTGTACTCCTCCGCGGGCGTGAGGAAGATGGTTTCCACCTCGGAGCGCAGGTGCCGGTTCATGGTGGCGAGCTGGAATTCGTACTCGAAGTCCGAGACGGCGCGCAGGCCACGGATGATCACCTTCAGGCCGTGCTGGCGGACGTAGTCCACGGTGAGCCCGGTGTAGCCGTCCACGATGATATTCGGGACATCGCCCAGCGCCACTCGCGCCATGCCGATGCGCTCCTCGAGAGTGAACATCGGCGTCTTGTTCGGGCTGGCGGCGACGGCGACGACCACCCGATCGAAGAGCTTCGCGGCCCGCCGCACCAGGTCCAGGTGGCCGTTGGTGACGGGGTCGAAGGTCCCCGGGTACATGGCGCCGACGCTCATTATTCCGAACTCCTGACGGTGGCCAGCGCGTATCGCACGTCACCGGCCTGGGACTCCCGATGCAGTTGCCAGCCATCGGGCAGCACCGGCAGGTCAAGGCCGCGGCTGGTTTCGAGGTAGACCCACGCTTGCGGCGCGAGCCAGCCGCGCGCAAGGAGTTTACACAAGTCGCCCAGGTTGTTTGCCGCGTAGGGCGGGTCGAGGAAGACCACATCGAAGGTATTGAGGGGCGGCCTGTCGAGCCAGCGCGGCGCGTCGGTGACCAGCACGCGCCCCCTGGCCGCTGGCGCATCCGGCCGCGTCGCTCCCTGGCCCGTGAAGCGCAGCAGGGTCGCCTCGAGGGCCGTGGCGAGGCGGGCGTCCCGCTCTACGAACCAGCACTCCGCCGCACCCCGGGACAACGCCTCGAGCCCCAGGGCGCCGGTGCCCGCATACGGATCCAGGCACCGGGCGCCGGGCAGCACGGGCGCCAGCCAGTTGAACAGCGTCTCGCGCACGCGATCCGGCGTGGGTCGCAGCTCGGCACCGTCCAGCACCTCGACACGCCGGCCGCGCCAGCTGCCGCCGATGATGCGGACGCTGCCCGGCGGGCCGCGCCGGTGACGGGAGGGTTGTCTGCGCGGCATGCGCAAAGTTTAGCTAACATGCGGGCATGCCAGCGGATACAAATCCCGGGACCCGGTCCCGGCCGGGCTTCTTCGCCCGCCTGAAGGAGCGCCTGCTCGGCCCCGAGTCCGGCCCCGCATCCGGGCCGGAGCCGGCCCCGGACGTCGTTGCGGACCCGGTCGCGCGGGAACCCGCAGCGGCCGCACCCAGGGCGCCGCGGTTCCGGCTGGGTTCCGCGCTGGACTGGCTGGCGGGACGCCAGTTCGACGAGAAGATGGCCGAGGAACTCGAGACGCACCTGCTCGGCTCGGACGTCAGCCTGGACACGGCTACCGACATCGTCCGCCGGGTGAGGAAGAAGGCCGGCGGACGGAACGTGGCCTCGATCGACGACGCGCGCCAGGTGCTCCGGGAGGCTCTCGTCGAGATCCTCGAGCCGCAGGCGAAGCCGCTGGTGATCCCGGCCGCGCCCCGGC
>CAZTGY010000352.1:0-3324 GCA_964613445.1 uncultured Chromatiaceae bacterium
TTGGTCAGGATATCGAGCCCGTATTCATGCTTCACGACGTGGGCATCCGCCCAGGGATCGTAGACGTCCACGGCTGCCCCGTAGGACTTGAGCTCGTGCACCACGTCCACCACGCGGGTATTCCGCACGTCCGGGCAGTTCTCCTTGAAAGTGACACCCAGCACCAGGATCTTCGACCTGGGCAGGCTCATTCCCCGCTTCACCATGAGGCGGATGACCTCGGTGGCCACGTAGAGCCCCATATTGTCGTTGATCCGCCGGCCCGCCAGGATCATTTCCGGGTGGTAGCCCATCTCCTGGGACTTGTGCGTCAGGTAGTACGGATCCACGCCGATGCAATGGCCGCCGACGAGGCCGGGACGAAACGGCAGGAAGTTCCACTTGGTACCGGCGGCCTGGAGCACCTCGAGGGTGTCCAGGCCCATGCGGTTGAAGATGAGGGCCAGCTCGTTGATGAGCGCGATGTTCACGTCGCGCTGCGTGTTCTCGATGACCTTTGCAGCCTCAGCAACCCGGATGCTCGACGCGGCATAGGTGCCCGCCGTGATGATCCGGCCGTAGAGGGAATCGACGAATTTCGCGGCATCGTGCGTTGAGCCGGATGTGATCTTGCGAATCGTCGTTAGCCGGTGCTCCTTGTCGCCGGGGTTGATGCGCTCCGGGCTGTAGCCGACGAAGAAGTCCTGATTCAGCTTGAGGCCGGACACCTGCTCGAGGATGGGCGCGCAGTCCTCCTCGGTGCAGCCGGGATAAACCGTGGACTCGTAGACGACGATGGCACCCTTGCCCAGAACCTGGCCTACGGTGCGACTCGCCGCACGGAGCGCACTGATATCGGGGCGCTTGGCTGCGTCGATGGGCGTGGGCACGGTCACGATGTAGACGTCCCGTCCCCGCAGGGCTTCGAGCTCGGTCGTGAATGTCAGGCGTTTGGCCGCCTTAAGTTCCTCGGCATCGGTCTCCAGGGTGAAATCGTGGCCGGCCTTCAGGTCCCCAATGCGCTTGGGATCGATGTCGAAGCCCACGGTATCCAGGTGCCGGCCAAACTCAACGGCCAGTGGCAAGCCCACATAGCCAAGTCCGATGATGGCAACCTTGGATTCATCTACCTTCTTGAAATTGCTCATATTATTCTTGCGTCTGGTGCTGATTCAGGGCCCGGGAATTGTCGCCGGGGACGGGGGTTCCGGGCCAACACACCCGTCACACTACAGCAGAAACGTGACGGCCAGCAGGGCCGTGCCGGTCATGGTAACGGTGTACGGGAGTGCCATCCAGACCATGCCCCCGTAGGACAGGCGGATCAGCGGGGCGAGCGCTGACGTGAGCAGGAAGAGAAAGGCCGCCTGGCCATTGGGCGTGGCGACGCTCGTGATGTTCGTTCCGGTGTTGATGGCCACGGCCAGGAGATCGAACTGCTCCCGGCCGATCAGCCCGGCCGACAGCGCTCCCTTTGCCTGCGAAATGTAGACGGTGCCCACGAACACGTTGTCACTGACTGCCGAAAGCGCCCCCGAGGCAACGAAATACATCAGTACCTGGGCATGCCCCTCCAGGGTAAGGACCCAGTCCGTGAAGGGCAGGAACAACCCCTGTTCCTGGATGACCGCAACAATCGTGAAGAAGACCACGAGCAATGCTGTGAACGGCAGGGCGGCCTCGAATGCAGGACCGAGCCGCTGCTCCTCCACCACGCCATTGAAGGCCGTCGCCAGGACTATGACCAGCAACCCTATCAGGCCAACCTCGGCCAGGTGGAATGCGAGGGCCAGGATGAGGATTAACGCGGCTACAGCCTGGACCACCAGCATGCAGCGGGCCCGCAAGGTTCGGGACTGGTCTGCGTGTCTCTGGTACTCCTCGAGAACGCGACGCACGGCGGGACTCAACTCGGCGCCGTAGCCGAACCAGCCTGTGGTTTCCAGCATCAGGCAGGTCATCAGGCCCACCGCGAGGACCGGCATCGACACAGGAGCTACCCTGGTGAAGAACTCAATGAACTGCCAGCCGGCCTCCTTGCCGATGAGGAGGTTCTGGGGCTCCCCAACGAGCGTGGTCACGCCGCCAAGGGCGGTACCGACCGCGGCATGCATCACGAGGCTGCGAAGGAACCGGCGGAACTGTTCGAGGTCCTGGCGATGTAGTTCCGGGACGGTGCCATCGTCGATCCAGCCGTCGCTGGCAGCGTCGTGCTGACCCGATGCAACGCGCTGGTAGATCCGGTAGAAGCCCTCGGCCACCGCGATGACCATCGCAGTGACGGTCAGCGCATCGAGAAACGCAGAAAGAAAGGCGGCCATTCCGCAGAAAAGGAGCGACAGCAGGCGCTTGGAACGGACTCCCACGAGGATCCGGCCAAAGACATAGAGGAGCATGTCCCGAAGGAACCAGATCCCGGCGACCACGAAGATCAGCAACAGGACCACGGGAAAATTGTGTTCGGTCTCCCGGTACACGGCCTCCGGAGTAGTCAGCCCGATGAGCACGGCCTGGACCGCCAGCAGGCCGCCGGGCTGAAGCGGGTAGCACTTCAGCGCCATTGCCAGCGCAAAGATGAACTCTCCAACGAGCAGCCAGCCGGCCACGAAGGGACCGACCGTGACCACCGCGATGGGGTTCAGTAGCAGGAACCCGACGATGGTCAGTTTGTACCAGTCCGGGGCCTGGCCGAGGAAGTTGCCAGCCAGTGCCTGCCCGACTGATTCCTTCATCCGGTCGGGCCGCCGAAGCGTCGCCAGACGGTCTTGCCGCCACTCTGCTTGTCCAGAAGCGCCAGGTACCGTTCATGCTCCGCGATATCATCAGCCGATGCCCGAACCACCACGAGGTGGAGCCCGGCACGCTCCACCGCGCGCGCGGCGGTCTGGTGTACGGCGGCATGGCCTGGGCTCTCGTCGAGCAGCAGCGTCGCCTGACCGCCGGTCATGGCCAGGTACACGTCAGCCAGCAACTGGGCGTCAAGCAGCGCGCCATGGAACTCGCGACCGGTATTGTCCACCGCGTAGCGCTTGCAGAGGGCATCCAGGCTGTTGCGCTGCCCGGGGTGCAGCCGGCGCGCCAGGGCCAGCGTGTCCAAGACTGTGCAGACCCCCGGGATGCGTGGCGCATCGGAACCGAGGACCCTGAGCTCGGCGTTCAGGAACCCGACGTCGAAGTCGGCGTTGTGGATGATGATTTCGGCGCCGGCTACGAAATCCAAGAACTCTCGCGCCACGTCCGCGAAGCGCGGCTTGCCGGCCAGCATCTCGGCGGAAATCCCGTGCACCTCCTGGGCGCCGGGGTCGATCTCCCGGTCGGGCTGCAGGTAGTGATGAAGCGTACGGT
>CAZTGY010000353.1:0-3319 GCA_964613445.1 uncultured Chromatiaceae bacterium
AGGCCCGAAGCCCGAGCCGATGCCGCCGCCGGATGCTCCGGCTCCGCCACCCTCCGGGCGTCCGTCGCTCAAAATCGTGAAGTAGGAGCGGCTTCAGCCGCGACCCGTCCCACCCGCGAGAATCGAGCGGGAGGGACGGGGTCGCGGCTGAAGCCGCTCCTACTTGTCGCCGAAGAGCGTTCGGTCGATGCCGTCGCAGAGGCAGTGGATCACCACGAGGTGCACTTCCTGGATCCGCGCCGTGCGGTCGGCGGGCACCCGGATCTCGACGTCACCAGACTTCAGGGCCCCGGCCATCTTGCCGCCGTTGCGACCGGTGAGCGCAATGACCGGCATGCCGCGATCGTGGGCGGCGTGGATGGCGGCGAGCACGTTGGGCGAGTTCCCCGACGTCGAGATGGCGAGCAGGGCGTCGCCGGGCCGGCCGAGCGCCATGACCTGCTTGGAGAACACCTGCTCGTAGGCGTAATCGTTGGCGATGGACGTGAGCGTCGAGGTGTCCGTGGACAGCGCGACGGCCGCCAGTCCGGGGCGCTCGCGCTCGAAGCGGTTCAGGAGCTCGGCGGAAAAATGCTGTGCATCGCCTGCGGAGCCGCCGTTGCCGCAGCTCATTATCTTGCCGCCGGCCCGCAGCGTGCCGCAGAGTAACTCGGTGGCCCCGGCGATGGGTGCCACGAGCACCGTCATGGCGGCCTGTTTCGTAGCGATGCTGTCGGCAAAGTGTCCGCGAATGGTGTCCGTCAGGGACATCGGGATCTCCGATCGGGCGCAAAGCCGCATGATACGGCGGGTGCTCAGCGTGCCGCCATGTCATCCAGCGAGAAGGCCGCCCGGCTCCAGCGAATGACGGGATCGGCAAGTTCCCCCGTGATTTCCACCACGTCGAAGCGCACCGGCCAGGCGGCGTATTGCCGGAAGCGCAGCAGGAAGAAGCGGGTGGCCCCGATCAGCCGGCGCTGCTTGCCCCGGTTCACGGTGGCTCCGGGAGTCGCCACATTGGTCCGGCGTCGGCTGCGAACCTCGATGACGACCAGTACGTTCCCGTGCGTCATCACCAGGTCGAGCTCCCCGAACCGGCACCGGAAGTTGCTGGCGAGCCTCACGAGCCCCTGGCTGGCCAGGTACCGGGCTGCCAGTTCCTCGGCAGCCGAGCCGTGCTGAAGGTGCCGGGCAACGGGCGCCATGGCGCCGGCCTGCGCGCGCGCCTAGGTCCCGCCCATCGTGGCCGCGGGTGGCAGTGGAACAATCCGCCCGCCGCGGACCTCGGCGAACGACAGGCCGCGGTGGATGCGGCCGGCCGTGTCGGCCTGGAGCATGCCGGTCATGCCGGCCACTTCGCCGCTGCTGAAGGGCCCTGGCGCCGACTGGGCCAGGATCACGGGCAGCAGCTGGCAGGCGTCGTAGCCCAGTGCGTAGAGGCGGGAAACCGCGAGCGCCGGCCGGCCCCAGTTGCGGACCAGCCCGTCCTTGATCGCCACCGCCTGGCCGTCCGGGGCTATGACCCAGGGGCTGTCGGGAAAGACCACGCCGTTCAGGTCGTCGGCCTCGGCCGCGCCATCCTCCCAGATGGCCGACGTGCTGTAGGTGGGCAGGTCGGCGGCGCCGAAGAACTTGAGCTGGGGCATGATCTGTCGGCCGTTGCTGCTGTTGGTGGCGACGAATATAAGGTCCACGTCCTGCCGGCGTCCCGGCCCCAAAGCGGGCTTTTCGTCCGGATTCACCGCATCGCCCGGACCGGCGGGCCGGGGGTCCGTCGTCATCAGCAGGCTGCGAATGGGCGCCGTGTAATCGGCCGCGCCGGGCAGATAGGTCCGTGCGTCCACCACCACGCCACCCCGCAGGCTGAACTCGGCAGAGAAGGCATCCAGCAGGCGCTGGCCCCACTCGCTGGCCGGCAGCAGCACGATGGCGCGGCGCTGGCCGAGCGCCGCGGCCCTGGCGGCGATCTCGCGGGCCTCGTCCTCCGGCGCGAGGCCGAACTGCCAGAGGCCGCCCGCAACCGGGTCCGTGTCCGCCAGGTTGTTCAGCGCCAGGACGGGCATCTGCCCCGGCATGGTCCCGGCCACCTGGCCTGCCAGCGGGGCGATGGCCTGCACGGATTCCTTGAGCAGCGGCCCCACCAGGGCGCGCGCGCCGGCCTCCAGTGCCACGCGATGGGCCGCCGCGGCGGAGACTGCCGCCTCGTCGATGATCATGGCGCTGAACTGGCGGCCGACCGGCGCCCCGAGGAGTGCCGCGACACACCCGTCGCGAACGGCCGTGCCCAGCGCTTCCTGGCGGCCGGAGAGGGGCACGAGCAGGGCCACGACTGGCGCGTCGACCGTCAACCCGGAGGCGGCAGCCGGCAGGCCGGTGGACTCGTTCGACGGGCGTGCCGGCGACGGGGCCTGGAGCGTACCGCTGGTGGTCGCGGCGCCGCCCGCCGGCAGGTCCGCGGGTTGCAGCGGCTGGCAAGCTGCTCCGACAATGACGCCCATGAGCGACATGGCCAGCAGCACGCCGGGAACCTTGTTTGTGGTGGCAACGCCGATTGGCAACATGGGCGACCTGAGTCCGCGGGCGCGCGACGTCCTGGGCAGCGTCGCGCTCGTCTGCGCGGAGGATACCCGGCACACCGGGCAATTGCTAACGAACGCCGGCATCAGAGCGCAGCTGGTTTCGCTGCACGAACACAACGAGGCGGGGCGCATCGGGGAGGTCCTGCAACGCCTCCGCGACGGGGACAGCGTGGCGCTCGTGTCCGATGCGGGCACGCCGTTGATCAGCGACCCGGGCTACCGGCTGCTGGCGGCGCTCCGCGCGGAAGGGCTGCCGGTGAGTGCCGTGCCGGGACCCTGCGCGGCCATTGCCGCGCTCTCGGTGGCGGGGCTGCCCACCGACCGGTTCCACTTCGAGGGCTTCCTGCCGCCACGGCAGACGGCGCGCCTGGCCCGCCTGCGGGAGCTGGCCGGCCGGACCGAGACGCTGGTCTTCTACGAGTCGGCCAACCGGATGGCCGAGACGCTGGCGGATGCGAGCACTGTGTTCGGGCCAGAGCGGGCCACCGCTGTCGGCCGCGAGCTGACCAAGTTGCACGAGACCGTGTACCGGGGCAGCCTGGCCGACGTGCGTGCCGCCGTGCTGGCCGATCCGGGCGGCGACCGGGGCGAGTGCACCTGGGTGCTGGAGGGGCGCGGCGCGGAACCGGCGCCGGACGATGCGGAACTGGCCCGCGTGGTGGGGATCCTGGCAGCGGAGCTGCCGGCCTCGCAGGCCGCGAGCCTCGCGGCGCGCATCACGGGTGCGCCGCGCAAGGCGGCGTATCGGCTGGCCAGCGGGC
>CAZTGY010000354.1:0-2332 GCA_964613445.1 uncultured Chromatiaceae bacterium
CTGTGCCTCTCGATCTGCCAGATGCTCTTTTCGCTCGTTGGCGCCCATCGGGGGCAACAGGGTCTGATGGCGGCCGGACCAGCAGCCGCCGGCGGGCAGTTCGTCTTCGTTGCCGGCGCGTTCGGGCTGCTCGCCTGGTCATTCCTGAAGAACGACTTCTCGCTGCTCTACGTCGCCAGCAATTCCAACAGCCAGCTTCCCGAGATCTACCGGTTTGCCGCGGTCTGGGGTGGACACGAGGGCTCATTGCTCCTGTGGGTACTGGTCCTGTCCGGTTGGACGATCGCGGTGACGGGCCTCAGTCGAACCCTCCCCCGGGAAGTGGCGGCACGAATCACCGGGGTCATGGGCGCCATCAGCGTCGGCTTCCTCGCATTCATCCTGTTCACATCGAATCCCTTCCTGCGCCTCAGTCCGGTGCCATTCGATGGCAATGACCTCAATCCGCTCCTGCAGGATCCCGCGATGGCCCTGCATCCGCCCATGCTCTACATGGGGTACGTCGGGTTTTCGGTGGCGTTCGCATTCGCCGTGGCATCCCTGCTGGCTGGCCGCGTGGACCAGGAGTGGACGCGCTGGGCACGTCCCTGGACAACCGCTGCCTGGGTCTTCCTGACCGTGGGCATCGCGCTCGGCAGCTGGTGGGCCTACTACGAGTTGGGGTGGGGCGGCTGGTGGTTCTGGGATCCGGTCGAGAATGCGTCGTTCATGCCCTGGCTGGTTGGCACTGCGCTGATGCATTCGCTGGCGGTCACCGAGAAGCGGGGCATATTCAAGGGCTCCACGCTGTTGCTGGCGATAGCGGCCTTTTCGCTCAGCCTCATTGGCACGTTCCTGGTGCGCTCCGGCGTGCTCGTTTCGGTGCATTCCTTTGCGGCTGATCCCGCCCGTGGCCTGTTCATCCTGACATTTCTGGCGGTGGTGATTGGTACTGCACTTGGCCTGTATGCGTGGCGGGCACCGTCGCTCGATCGAGCCGTCGGCTTCAAGCCGTTCTCCCGGGAGAGTTTTCTCCTCATCAACAACATCCTGCTGTGCATAGCGGCCGGACTGATCTTCCTCGGTACCGTCTACCCGCTGGTCCTGGATGCGCTCGATGCCGGCAAGATCTCGGTCGGCCCGCCTTACTTTGAAACGGCATTCATGATTCCCATGCTGCCACTGCTCGTCGCTGTCGGCGTCGGAATGCATACGGCCTGGCGTGGCGCCAGTGCAGCCGATGTGGCGAGGAAGCTCCGGATCCCGGCGGTCATCGCGATCCTTTCGGGAATCCTCGTACCACTCCTGGTCTATGGCGGGGGGAACGGCGCCCTTACAACCGCCGGGGTCGCTGCGGCGGCCTGGCTCGTCGTTACGGCACTTTTTGATCCCGTTCGCCAGCTCGTGGGACGCGGGCCGCGCCTTACGCAGTCGGCACTGGGCATGTCCGTGGCTCATCTGGGACTCGGCCTTTGCGTCCTCGGGATCACGGTAACGTCGACATTCGGACTGGCCACCGATCAGAGCATCGCCCCGGGAGAGACCGCCCGCGTCGGCGACTACGACATATCGTTCAAGGGGACCCGGCCGGTGACGGGCCCGAACTACCAGGCGCTGCGCGGCGAGGTGACAGTCACCCGCAATGGCAAGGCGATCGCGACTCTCTACCCGGAGAAGCGCACCTACCTGGTGCGTAGTTCGGCGATGACGGAAGCAGGGATCGATGCCGGCTGGTCCCGGGACCTGTTTGTCGCGCTCGGTGATCCGCTTGGCAACGACGCCTGGAGCGTCCGCCTGCAATACAAGCCGCTGGTGCGCTTCATCTGGCTGGGGGCAATCGTGATGGCCCTGGGCGGAATCCTGGCTGCCACGGACCGCAGGTATCGAATCCGTGCCAGGGAAGCGGTGGGGGCTCTGGCCGCCCAGGCCGCGCGGACCTGACCTTGGTCCTGGAATCCCGCTCGTCCGTGTGGCGATTCGTCGCGCCCATCGGGATTTTCGGTCTGCTCGTGGCCGTCTTTGTCATCGGGCTGGGCAAGGACCCCACGCTGGTTCCGTCACCCCTGGTCGGCAAGCCGGCGCCGGCCTTCACCTTGCCACGCCTCGACGACCCCTCGCAGACCCTGAGTCGAAGCGACCTGCTCGGCAAGACCAGCCTCGTGAACGTCTGGGGCACCTGGTGCTCCGGCTGTCGTCAGGAGCACGATGCACTTCTCACCCTGTCCCGGGACAGTGGCATCCCCATCTACGGGATCAACTGGAAAGACGACCAGCAGCTGGCTCGCGAGTGGCTGACGACACTGGGCAATCCCTACGTGGCCGTCGGTGTCGACCAGGACGGGCGCACTGCCAT
>CAZTGY010000354.1:2342-3297 GCA_964613445.1 uncultured Chromatiaceae bacterium
TGTGTATGGCGCGCCTGAGACCTTCCTCATCGGGCCCGATGGCACGGTGCTATACAAACACATTGCTCCCATCACCCTGGAAGTGTGGCGTGAGCAGTTCCTGCCCCGGATCGCTGCGGCGGGGACCGGCATATGACATTGCATGCGCGTTGGCTGATCGTGCTTGGCGCGCTCTTGCTGGGCGCACGGCCCGGCCTGGCCATCGACACCGACGCGAAGCTGGCCGACCCCGTCCAGCAGGCCACCTACGAGCGGCTGACCCACGAGGTCCGCTGCCTCGTTTGTCAGAACCAGACTATTGGCGATTCGAGCGCGCCTCTCGCCGCTGACCTGCGTCGGGAGATTCGCCAGATGATCGAAGCCGGCAGGTCCGAGGAAGAGATCAAGTTATTCCTGCTTGAGCGCTACGGCGACTTCGTGCTGTACAAGCCCCGGTTCAAGGCCAGTACCGCGGCACTCTGGCTGGCACCCTTGCTGCTGCTGGTTGCCGGGGGGCTCGGGCTCGGGCGGATCATCCGGCGTCGGGCTGGATTGCCGGTTCCTGATGACGACCTGGCTGACTACCCGCAGGTACACGGAAAGGATGAGCCGCCGCCAGCGGCCAAGGGGTAAGCCGTTGACCGTTTTTGCAGCCATCGCCGCAGTGTTGACCTTGGTTGCCGTGGGGCTCGTGGTCTGGCCGCTACTGCGCTCTGGCACCAGCACCCACCCGGTCGCAGCAATATTGGTGGCCCTGAGCATTCCGGCAGCAGCCTTGGTGGTGTACCTGCTGGTCAGCAACCATGACTGGCAGGACGCCGCCGCCAACGGGGCTGCAACCTCCGCGACGAGGACCGCCCCGAGTTCCATCGAGGAGGCCGTGGCATCACTCGAGCGGAAGCTTGAGGCAGCCCCCGAGGACGAGGAGGGGTGGATACTGCTCGGCAGTTCCTACCTCAGCCTCAGTCGCCCGGCC
>CAZTGY010000355.1:0-3290 GCA_964613445.1 uncultured Chromatiaceae bacterium
AGCGCCACTTCCGCGCCCAGCCGGTTGGCTGACCTCACGGCCTCCTCGCTGCGGCCGACGTAGACCCGGCCATCGGCGTCGTACCAGGCGGGGATCCGGTGGCCCCACCAGAGCTGGCGGCTGATGCACCAGTCCTGGATGTTGTTCATCCACTGGAAATAGGTTTTGGACCAGTTCTCCGGCACGAACCGGATTCGCCCGTCCTCGACGGCAGCTATTGCCGGCGCCGCCAGCGGCGCGATCTGCACGTACCACTGGTCGGTGAGCCAGGGCTCGAGGATGGCCCCGCTGCGATCTCCCCGCGGGACCTGCAGGGTGTGGGGGTCGATCCGCTCGACCAGCCCCTGTTCCTCAAGCAGGGCGACGATGCGCCGGCGTGCCTCGGCGCGATCGAGGCCACGGAGGGCCGGTGGAATCTCGTCCAGCGCCTGCGCAGGGTCATAACCGGAGCCTGCCGCGTCGGGCCTGCTGATGATGCGGGCGTCCCGGTCGAAGACGTTGATGAGCGGCAGCTGGTGCCGCGTGCCCACCTCGTAGTCATTGAAGTCGTGCCCCGGGGTGATCTTCACGCATCCCGAACCAAACTCCCGGTCCACGTACCCGTCGGCGACGATCGGGATCAGCCGGCCGGTGAGGGGCAGGCGGACATGCTTGCCGACGTGCGCACGGTAACGCTCGTCTTCCGGGTGCACGGCAACCGCCGTGTCGCCCAGCATGGTCTCCGGGCGGGTGGTCGCCACGACCAGATGGCCGCTGCCGTCCGCGAGCGGATATCGCAGGTGCCACAGCGAACCCTGCTCCGGCTCCGACTGGACCTCCAGGTCGGACAGGGCGGTGTGCAGGACCGGATCCCAGTTGACCAGGCGCTTGCCGCGGTAGATGAGTCCCTCGCCGTGCAGCCGGACGAAGACCTCCGTAACGGCGCGTGACAGTCCCTCGTCCATCGTGAAGCGGTCCCGCGACCAGTCCACGGAGTTGCCGAGGCGGCGCATCTGCCGCGTGATCGTGCCGCCCGACTCCTGCTTCCACTGCCAGACGCGGGCCACGAATGCGTCCCGGCCCAGGTCCTGGCGGCTCCTGCCTTCGGCGTTGAGCTGGCGTTCGACCACCATCTGGGTGGCAATGCCGGCGTGATCCGTCCCCGGCTGCCACAGGGTGTTGTCGCCGCGCATCCGGTGGTAGCGCGTCAGCGCGTCCTGCAGCGTGTGCTGGAAGGCATGGCCCATGTGCAGCGTGCCCGTGACGTTGGGCGGGGGGATCATGATGCAGTACGGTGCGCCGCGGCCGGCCGGCGCGAAGTAGCCGGCGGCTTCCCAGCGGGCGTACCAGCGCTGTTCGATGCCTGCCGGCTGATAGGCCTTGTCGAGGGGCGCGGCAGTGCCGCCCGTTGCTTCGTCTGTCACTCAGTCATCCTTGAGATCCTGCTCGAAGTGCTCGCGCAGCACCTGGTCGATCAGTTCGGGGAGTTCGTTGCGCAGGCGACCGACCACTTCGTCGAACAGGGTCGCCTCCATTTCCTTGTAGGCCTGGTGGAGCAGTTTCTCCACCAGCATGAAGCTGCCGGTCGCGATCCGGGTCTGCAGTTCGGCCAGTTCCGACTCGGTGAGGGCCGGGCGGGCGATCTCGTCAACCGCGCTGCGCCGGGGGCGGGCCACGGCATCCGTCAGCACGGGTATGCGGGATCGGTCCATGTTCAGGTTACCTCGTGGGTTTCCGGTTCCAGGCCCTGCTGGCGGTAGTAACGATGCCGTGCCCGGCCGGCTTCGCGGCCTGCCGGACTGCCATCGATGATTTCCGCGATGCGCGGATAGCGGTGGTAGAACGCCGGCACGTCCATGGCGAGATTGATGAGCAGGTCGGCCGCGGGCGGCTCGATCTGCCCCGGAGCGTCGGGGGCGCCGATGGTCACGGGCGCCAGCGGGGCAGGGCGTTCCACGGCGAGCAACTCGTGGGGCACGAAGCTGCCCTGCCGAAAGGTCCAGAGCAGGTCGTCCAGGTGCTTCGCCATGGCGCCGTCCATGGCATGGGCGTGGATCCGCTGCTCCAGCTTGTAGACTTTCTCCGCCAGGCGGCACGCATAGCCGAGGCGGCTGCCGGGGTCCGTCCCGGCCAGCACATAGAAGGACACGCGTGTCGGGTTCATCGACCTCAGCGGCCTACTTCCTGTGGAGCAGATATTCCATCAGTAGCGGGATGGGCCGGCCGGTACCGCCCTTGCTGCTGCCCTGGTTCCACGCCGTGCCGGCGATGTCGAGGTGCGCCCAGTCGGACTTGCCCACGAAGCGCGCCAGGAAGCTCGCGGCGGTGATCGTCCCGGCATCCCGGCCGCCCACGTTGGCCACGTCGGCGAAGGGGCTCTTGAGCAGGTCGGCATAGTCGTCGTCGAGAGGCAGCCGCCAGGCCCGGTCGTCGGCCGCCTGGCCGGCGGCCAGCAGGTCGTCGGCCAGCTTGTCCGAGTTGCCGAGCAGTCCGGAGCGGACCCGCCCCAGTGCGACCAGGCAGGCGCCGGTGAGCGTGGCGATGTCGATCAGCGCGGCCGGCTTGAAGCGCAGCGCGTAGGTGATGGCATCGCAGAGGATCAGGCGGCCTTCGGCGTCGGTATTCAGGATCTCGACCGTCTGCCCGGACATGGTCCTGACGATGTCGCCGGGCCGCGTGGCCGTGCCGCTGGGCAGGTTCTCGCAGGTCGGTACGACGCCGATGACATTGATGGGCAGCCTGAGGTCCGCGACGGCCTGGAGCACTCCGAGGACGGTGGCGGCTCCGCACATGTCGTACTTCATCTCATCCATGGCGCCGGCCGGCTTGATGGAGATGCCGCCGGAATCGAAGGTGATGCCCTTGCCGACGAGGACGACGGGTGGCGCCCCCGTCCGTCCGCCCCGGTACTGGAGCACGATGAAGCGGGGTGGTTCCACGGAGCCCTGGGTCACGGCCAGGAATGCGCCCATGCGCAACTTGCGGATCTCGCCCAGGCCCAGGGCCTTGACCGTGAGCTTCCTCGCGCGCTTCGCGATGCCCCGCGCCCGTTCCACCAGGTAGCTGGGCGTGCAGACGTTGGGCGGGAGGTTGCCCAGGTCCTTGGCCAGCGCAACCGCCTTTGCAATGGCCGTGCCGTGCTCGATCCCGCGGCGGGTGCCCGGCACGTCACGTCCCACGGCGGCGATCCCGAGCTCCTTCAGGGACGGTGCCGTGTCACCAGGCTCCGATTTCATGGCCGTAAAGCGGTAGCTGACTTCGGACCAGATCTCGACGGCCAGCCGGGCGCGCCGATAGGCGTCGGCATCACT
>CAZTGY010000356.1:0-3272 GCA_964613445.1 uncultured Chromatiaceae bacterium
CAGGCGCAGCTGGAAGCCCGCGTCCTGATGATGTCCACCAACAACATCCTTTCGCCCGCCAACGGCGAGCCGATCATCCTCCCGTCCCAGGACGTGGTGCTCGGGCTCTACTATATGACCCGTGAGCGCATCAATGCCCGGGGCGAGGGCATGATCTTCGCCGACGTGAGCGAAGTGCACCGCGCCTACGAGAGCCGCACGGTGGACCTGCACGCGAAGATCAAGGCGCGCATCCGTCACACCAACGTGGATGACGCCGGCAACATCACCAGCGCGATCAAGCTGGTCGAAACCACGGTCGGTCGCGCCCTGCTGTCCGAGATCCTGCCGGAAGGCATGGACTTCTCGATGGTCAACCGGAACATGGACAAGAAGTCCATCTCCGGCTGCATCAATGCGTGCTACCGGCAGGTCGGCCTCAAGAAGACGGTCGTCTTTGCCGACCAGCTGATGTACACGGGCTTTGCCTATGCGACCCGCGCCGGCATCTCGATTGGCGTTGACGACATGGTCGTGCCCCAGGAGAAGGTAAAGATCCTGGAGTCCGCCGAGGAAGAGGTGAAGGAGATCCAGGATCAGTTCGCGAGCGGTCTCGTCACCAACGGCGAGCGCTACAACAAGGTCGTGGACATCTGGTCGCGCACCAACGACCTCGTCGCGAAGGCGATGATGGAGAAGCTGGGGTCGGAGACTGCCATCAACGCGAAGGGCGAGACGACCAAACAGGCCTCGTTCAACTCCATCTTCATGATGGCCGACTCCGGCGCCCGCGGTTCCGCCGCCCAGATCCGGCAGCTGGCCGGCATGCGCGGCCTCATGGCGAAGCCCGACGGCTCGATCATCGAAACGCCGATCAAGGCCAACTTCCGCGAGGGCCTGAACGTCCTGCAGTACTTCATCTCGACCCACGGCGCCCGGAAGGGCCTCGCGGACACCGCTTTGAAGACCGCCAACTCCGGCTACCTCACCCGCCGCCTGGTCGACGTGGCACATGACCTGGTCGTCTCGTCCGAGGATTGCGGCACCGTCAACGGCCTGTTCATGACGCCGCTCGTCGAGGGCGGCGACATCGTGGAGCCCCTGCGGGAACGGGTCCTTGGTCGTGTGCTGGCTGACAGTGTTCGCCGGCCAGGCACCGAGGAAGTCGTCCTCGAGGCCGGCGTCCTGCTGGACGAGCGCAAGGTTCGCAAGCTCGAGGAGTATGGCGTGGACCAGGTCAAGGTCCGCTCCCCGATCACCTGCGAAACCCGTTATGGGGTGTGTGCGCTCTGCTATGGGCGTGATCTGGCGCGCGGCACGCGCGTGAATATCGGCGAGGCGGTCGGCATCATCGCTGCCCAGTCGATCGGCGAGCCCGGCACGCAGCTCACCATGCGCACCTTCCACATCGGCGGCGCCGCTTCGAGAAATGCCGCGGCGAGCAGCGTGGAAGTAAAGCGTCCCGGCACCGTCCGGCTGCACAACGTCAAGACCGTGCGTCACGAGAAGGGTTACCTCGTGGCCGTCAGCAGGTCTGGCGAAATTGGCGTCATGGACGACCAGGGCCGTGAGCGCGAGCGCTACCGGATTCCCTACGGCGCGGTCATCAACATCGATGACGGCGTCAAGGTTGACGGTGGCCAGATCGTGGCCACCTGGGATCCCCACACCCACCCCGTGGTGACGGAAGTGGGTGGCCTCCTGAAGTTCCAGGACTTCGTCGAAGGCGTCTCCGTCGAACTCAAGGTCGATGAAGTTACCGGCCTGTCCAGCTACGAGATCATGGACCCGAAGCAGCGCGGCATGAGCGGCCGGGACCTCCGTCCAACCGCCAAGTTGTTGAATGCCAAGGGCCAGGAGATCTGCTTCGCCAACACGGACATTCCCGCCATCTACGCCCTCCCCGTGGGCGCACTGGTCAACATGGCCGATGGCGCCCGGGTCTCGGTTGGCGACGTCATTGCGCGCATCCCGGAGGAGTCGTCGAAGACCCGCGACATCACGGGCGGCCTGCCCCGCGTGGCCGATCTCTTCGAAGCCCGCAAGCCCAAGGACCCGGCCATCCTGGCCGAGTACAGCGGTACCGTCAGCTTCGGCAAGGAGACCAAGGGCAAGCGGCGCCTGATCATCACCGACGAGCACGGTGAGAAGTACGAGGAGCTGATCCCGAAGTGGCGGCACCTGAGCGTCTTCGAGGGCGAGCAGGTGGCCCGTGGCGAGATGATCGCCGACGGCGAGCCGAACCCCCACGACATCCTGCGACTCCAGGGCGTGGAGCGGCTGGCCGACTACCTGGTGCGCGAGATCCAGGACGTCTACCGGCTCCAGGGCGTGAAGATCAACGACAAGCACATCGAAACCATCATCCGCCAGATGCTGCGGAAGGTGGAGGCCGTCCAGCCGGGCGACACGGGCCTGCTGCCCGGAGAGCAGCTGGAGCGGTCACGGGTGATCGACCTGAACGAGCAGGCCCGGGTCCAGAACAAGCAGGGGGCCCAGGTGGAGCCCCTGCTGCTCGGCATCACCAAGGCCTCCCTGGCCACCGAGTCCTTCATCTCGGCGGCGTCGTTCCAGGAGACCACCCGGGTGCTCACGGAAGCGGCTGTCAAGGGCCTCCGGGACGACCTGCGTGGCCTGAAGGAAAACGTCATCGTCGGGCGGCTCATCCCGGCCGGGACCGGCTACCGGTATCACGCCGACCAGCGGCGTACCCGGGAGCAGGAGCTGCGCATGGAACTGCAGGGCCTGGACGAATCCCGGTCAGCGGAAGTCACTTCTGGCCTGGATGACGACGAGGCACCGGAAGGCCGGGGTGGCGATGCGGCAGTGAACGAAGAGGCAGCTGGCGAGGGGGGCGAGTGACGCCTCCCGTCGCCCGTCTCCTCTGGTGGGCCCGGCTGGGAGGCCGGGCCTGCCTCGCTTCCCGCAGTGCACAGCTGCCAGTTGCCCTGAGGGCAGGCCTGTCCAGAACCGCCCTCCGGACCCGCCCGGGATACGGCCCCAGGCCCGGGCAGCGGGAGCCATCCGGGTCCCGGTGTAGCCCCGCGCTCCGGTTCCCTTGCTTGACACCCTTTCCGGGGGGCCAATAAACTTCGCGGTCCCGCACAGACGGGAGGATCGTTGCTGGGCCCATGGCCGGCGACTCCGGAAGAAGTACCAGACTGAACGCGGCGGTCCTGCTGATGAGGCCCGCCTCCCCAACAGCAATCTGAACAGTAACGTGAGCAGCAGGTCGATATGGCCACAGTGAATCAATTGGTCCGCAAGCCGCGCAGCGCGCCGACCTACAAGAG
>CAZTGY010000357.1:0-1332 GCA_964613445.1 uncultured Chromatiaceae bacterium
AGATCCGGATGGCCCCGGGGCGCTGGGAGGTCCGGGACGCGGTGCGCGGTGCGGGGCAGCATCGGGTCGAGAGCGTTCTGCACCTGCACCCGGCCGTGCGCCTCACGTCGGTGACCGACCGTGAATTCCGCCTGGAAGCGCCGGGCGGCGTCGCCCTGCGCCTGGCCTTCGGCCCGGCCGGGACGGTGCGGGCGGCGACCGGTTACTATTGCCCCCGATTCGGTGAACGACTGGCGAGTGGGGCGCTGGTCCTGGAACACACAGGCGCCCTACCGGTGGAGCTGTCCTATGTGTTCGAGCGGCTGTGAATGCGCATCCTGTTCCTGACTCACTACTTCCCGCCCGAGGTCAACGCGCCCGCCAGCCGTACCTTCGAGCATTGCCGTGAGTGGGCCCGGAAGGGCCACGAGGTGCACGTCGTCACCTGCGTCCCCAACCATCCCGCCGGGCGCATCTACCCGGGCTACCGCAACCGGGTGCTCCAGCACGAGGAGATCGCGGGCATCCACGTCCATCGCGTGCTGACGATGCCCGCCGCGAACGCCGGCTTCGTCGGGCGCAGCCTGAACTACTTCTTCTACCTGCTCATGGCGGCCGCCGTGGCGCCGGTGCTGGCGCGGGTGGACGTGGTGGTGTCGACGTCGCCCCAGTTCCTCTGCGGGCTGGCCGGCTACGTGGTGAGCCGCCTGAAGCGCGTGCGCTGGGTCCTGGAGATCCGCGACCTCTGGCCGGAGTCCATCGTGACCGTCGGCGCGATGAAGGAGAGCTGGATGACGCGGGCGCTCGGCTGGCTCGAGTCCTTCGCCTACCGCAAGGCCGACGCCATCGTCAGCGTCACGGAGTCCTTCGTGCCCCACATCGAGGCCCGGGGCGGCCGCGGCAAGGTGACCGTGATCACCAACGGCGTGGACCTGGACTTCTACACGCCGGCGCCGGATGGCGGGGCGCTGGCGGCGGAGTTTGGCGTCGAGGGCAAGTTCGTGGCCGCCTACGTGGGGACCCACGGCCTGGCCCACGGCCTGGACACCATCCTGCGCACGGCCGAGCGCATGCGCGACGATTCCCGGGTGGCCTTCCTGCTGGCCGGCGACGGCGCGGAACGGGAGCGCCTCATCCAGCAGCGGGACCAGCTGCGCCTCGGCAACGTCTACATCGTGGGCCAGCAGTCCAAGGACCGGATGCCGGCGATCTGGGCGCTGACCGACGTGAGCCTGGTCCTGCTGCGCAAGCGCCCCACCTTCGAGTCGGTGATCCCGTCGAAGATCTTCGAGGCGATGGCCATGGCGCGGCCGATCATCCTCGGCGTGCGCGGCGAGAGCCAGCGGATCGTCG
>CAZTGY010000357.1:1432-3270 GCA_964613445.1 uncultured Chromatiaceae bacterium
CGCGAGCCCGTCCGGGAGCGCAATGCGGGCCCGCCACCCCAGGCCCGCCAGCCGGGACACGTCGAGCAGCTTCCGGGGGGCGCCGTCCGGGTAGTCCGGGTTCAGCCGGATCCCGCCCCTGAAACCGGTCACGTCGCGCACGGCGGCCGCGAGCTCGAGGATCGACACGTCGCTGCCCGTGCCCACGTTCAGGTGGGACAGCATGGGCCGGGTCGCGGCGGCGTAGCGCTCCCGGGGCAGGCCCATCACGAACAGGCAGGCCTCGGCGAGGTCGTCCACGTGGAGGAACTCCCGGCGAGGGGTCCCGGAGCCCCAGATCTCGACAGCCTCCGCGCCGGCTGCCTGCGCCTCGTGGAACTTCCGCATCAGGGCGGGCAGGACGTGGCTGGTCGCGAGGTCGAAGTTGTCGTTGGGCCCGTAGAGGTTGGTGGGCATCACGCTGCGGAAATCGGTGCCGTGCTGGCGGTTGTAGGACTCGCACAGCTTGATGCCGGCGATCTTGGCGATGGCGTAGGGCTCGTTGGTGGGCTCCAGCGGCCCCGTGAGCAGCGCGTCCTCCGGCATCGGCTGGGGCGCGAGCCGCGGGTAGATGCAGGAGCTGCCCAGGAACAGCAGCCGCCGGCAGCCGTGCGCGTGGGCCGCGTGGATGGTGTTGGCGGCGATGGCCAGGTTGTCGTGGATGAAGTCCGCCGGCCGGGTGTCGTTGGCATGGATGCCGCCCACCCGGGCCGCGGCGAGGAAGACGTACTCCGGCCGCTCGGCGGCGAAGAAGGCCTCGACCTGGGCCTGGCTGGTGAGGTCGAGTTCGCGGCGGCGGCGGAGGAGCAGGTGCCGGCAGCCCCCGGCCTCGAGCCGCCGGACCAGGGCCGAGCCCACCATGCCCTGGTGGCCCGCGACGAAGATGCGCGCGTCCCGCAGGGCGCCGACTTCACTACTCATGGTGGTCGAAGACCCGGTAGCCCTCCCGGGCGACGAGCGCGTCCCGCTCAGCGAGGCGCAGGTCCGCCTCCACCATTTCCGCGATCAGCTGCTCGATGGGCGTCGTGGCGGTCCAGCCGAGCTTGTCCCGGGCCTTCGTGGGGTCGCCGAGCAGAGTGTCCACCTCGGTGGGCCGGAAGTAGCGGGAGTCGATGCGGACGATCACGTCGCCCGGCTGCGGGCCGGTCGCCGCGTCGCTGGTGCCCACCACCCGGCCGACCTCGTCGATGCCCCGGCCCTCCCAGGCGAGCCGGATGCCGAGGCCGGCGGCGGCGAGCTCCACGAAACGGCGCACCGAGATCTGCCTGCCGGTGGCGATGACGAAATCCTCCGGCACCGCCTGCTGCAGCATGAGCCACTGGGCAACCACGTAGTCGCGCGCGTGGCCCCAGTCCCGGAGGGCGTCCAGGTTGCCCAGGTGCAGCGTGTCGGCGAGCCCTAAGCGGATGCGCGCCAGCGCCCGGGTGATCTTGCGCGTGACGAAGGTCTCGCCCCGCACCGGGGACTCGTGGTTGAAGAGGATGCAGTTGCAGGCGAACAGGCCGTAGGCCTCCCGGTAGTTCACGGTGATCCAGTAGGCGTAGAGCTTGGCCACGCCGTAGGGCGAGCGCGGGTAGAAGGGGGTGGTCTCCTTCTGGGGCGTCTCCTGGACCAGCCCGTACAGTTCCGACGTCGAGGCCTGGTAGAAGCGGGTCTTCGACCCGAGGCCCAGGATCCGGATGGCCTCGAGGATGCGCAGCGTGCCGACGCCGTCCGCGTTGGCCGTGTATTCGGGCGTCTCGAAGGAGACGGCGACGTGGCTCTGGGCGGCCAGGTTGTAGATCTCGTCCGGCTGGACCTGCTGGATGATCCGGATGAGG
>CAZTGY010000358.1:0-3240 GCA_964613445.1 uncultured Chromatiaceae bacterium
CAGCTTTCCGCGGGAGAAGCTGGGCCGCGCCCTCAGCGTCTACACGCTTGGCGCCGTCGCCGGCATCGGCTTCGCGCTGATCATCGGGGGGGCAGTCGTCGGCAGCGTGGCAGCGGCAACCGACGTGGTGCTGCCGCTCGTTGGCACGGTCCGGCCGTGGCAGCTGGTCTTCTTCCTCGTCGGGCTGCCCGGGCTGCTCGTCGCCCTGTGGATCCTTACGCTGCGGGAACCGGAGCGGCGGCGCGTGCCCGTGATTGGCGAGGCTGCGGGCCTGGCGGCCCTGCGGCCGCATATGCGCCGGAACTGGCAAGCCTATGCCGCGCACCTGGCGGGTTTCGCGCTGCTGGGTATCGTGCTGAACTCGCTCACGGCCTGGACGCCCAGCCACTTCATTCGCAGCTTCGGCCAGACTCCGGGCCAGTCGGGCTTCTGGCTGGGGACGCTCATAGCCATCTTTGGCACGAGTGGCATCCTCGCCGGAGGCTGGTGGTCGGACCGTGAGCAGCGGCTGGGCCGGCGCGACGGGCCGATGCGCACGGGCGTGATCAGCGCCACCGGCTCGCTGCTCTTTGGCGTGGCCGCGCCACTCGCCGACAGCCTGGACCTGGCGCTCGTGCTCTACGCGCCGCTGCTCTTCTTCAGCACCTTCGCCTACGGCGCCGCGCCAGCTGCCGTGCAGATGATGACACCCGCGCCGATGCGTGCCGTGGCGTCGGCCATTTACCTCTTCTTCCTCAACTTCGTCGGCATGGGGCTGGGGCCGCTGATGACGGCCGCCGTCACCGACTACGCGTTCCGCAGCGACCTGGCGGTGGGGCGCTCACTGGCCCTGGTGGTGGGCGGTGCCGCGGCCCTGTCCGCCCTGCTGCTCGGCTGGGGCTGCCGCCACTTCCGGGCGGTCAAGGTGCCGGACCCGTAGGAGCGCCTTCAGGCGCGACCAGCATCGATCGCGCCTGGAGGCGCTCCTACTGGCGGTTGGCGCTGTAGCGCCCGGGTCCCAGGCAGGCGATGGCCAGCGCGGTGAAGAGGAACATGCCCTGCAGCTCGAGGGACCAACCGCCAGTGCTGTTCAGGGACAGCAGGTCGGACCGGTGGGCCAGCGCGATGGCGAATACCATGTTGACGGCGATGATGCCCGCCCCGATTCGCGAGAACCAGCCGGCAATCACCATCAGTGGGGCCACGACTTCGCCGACGTAGACCCCGTACGCCACCCAGTCCGGCAACCCGGCACCGGTCACCATGCCGGTGATGCCCTCGATGCCGCTGGAGAGCTTGGCGATGCCGTGGAGGAGGATGAACACGCCGAGGGCGAGTCGCAGGATCAGCTTGCCGGTATCCGTCATGGCCAGTTTCCGGTCGGGATCAGGACGGGGAGTTTACTGTGGATCGGTGGTCAGGTGCGCCACGACCCGCCGGTCGTGGGGTCGCCGGCGGTGCTCGAACAGGTAGATCCCCTGCCACTGCCCGAGCGAGAGCCGGCCGTCCAGCACGGGAATGGAGAGCGACACGGCGTTGAGCGCGGCCTTGATGTGGGCCGGCATGTCGTCGGGCCCCTCGTCATCATGGGTGAGCCAGCCCATCGACGGGTCATCCCCGGCGGGCACCAGCCGCCGGAAGAACTCGTCCAGGTCCCGTCGCACGGCGGGGTCCGCGTTCTCCTGCACGCACAGGGAGCAGGACGTGTGCTGGACGAACAGCGCCAGCAGCCCGTTCCGCACGCCGCTCGCCTCAACGAAGCGCACGACGTCCCCCGTGAACTCGTGGAGGCCAGGTCCGGGCGTGCGGATGGTGAAAACCGCGTGCATCAGGTTACTCCGGATCGTAGGCGAGGTTCGACGCCAGCCACCGCTCCGCCGTCGCCAGCGGCAGGCCCTTGCGCCGCGCGTAATCCTCCACCTGGTCGCGGCCAATCCGGCCCACGGCAAAGTACCTGGACTCCGGGTGCGCGTAGTAGAAGCCGCTGACCGAGGCGGCGGGCATCATCACGAAGGACTCTGTGAGCTGCACGCCGATGTTCTTCTCGACGTCGAGCAGCTTCCAGAGAGTGGCCTTCTCCGTGTGGTCCGGGCAGGCCGGGTAGCCGGGGGCCGGCCGGATGCCCCGGTACGCCTCGCTGATCAGTTGCTCGTTGCTGAGCTTCTCGTCCGCTGCGTAACCCCAGTGCACCCGGCGGACTTCAGCGTGCAGGTACTCGGCGGCCGCCTCGGCCAGCCGGTCGGCCAGGGCCTTAAGCATGATGGACGAGTAGTCGTCGTGCTCGCGCTCGAACGCGGCCGTGCGGGCTTCGATGCCGAGCCCGGCCGTGACGACGAAGGCGCCCACGTAGTCGCGCAAGCCGCTGTCATGTGGTGCGACGAAATCGGCCAGGCAGGCATTGGGCAGCCTGTCCGCCAGCGGCTTCTGCTGCCGCAGGTGATGCAGGACGGCGACCGGCCCCGAGCGTCGCTCGTCGGCATAGATGGCCACGTCGTCGTCCCCCGCCCGGTTCGCGGGAAAGAGGCCGAATACCGCCCGGGCCGTCAGCCACTTCTCGCCGACGATCCGCTCGAGCATCTTCCGGGCATCGGCATGGAGGTCCCTGGCGGCTTCGCCCACCACCTCGTCAGCGAGGATCGCGGGGAACGTGCCACGGAACTCATAGGCGTTGAAGAACGGCATCCAGTCGATGTAGGGCACCAGCTTCTCCAGCGGGATGTCCTCAAGGACGCGCACGCCCGTGAAGGTCGGCACCGCGGGCACGATGGACCAGTCCAGCGGAATGCGATTGGCCCGCGCCTCGGCGATGCCGAGCTGCGGCGTCGCTTCCGTCCGGCGACCGTGGCGCTGCCGCCGGGCGCGGGCATCTTCCTTCACGCCGGCCACGTAGGCCGGGCGGTCCTCGGTGCTCGCCAGCTTCTGGGCCACGCCGACGGACCGTGACGCGTCCTTCACGTAGACCACCGGGCCCTCGTACTCCGGGTCGATCTTGACGGAGGTGTGGGCCGGCGACGTCGTGGCGCCCCCGATCAGCAGCGGCATGCTGAAGCCCAGCCGCTTCATTTCCCTGGCGACGTGGACCATCTCCTCGAGCGACGGCGTGATCAGGCCGGAGAGGCCGATCATGTCGGCATTTTCGCGGCGCGCCGTCTCCAGGATGCGCTCGCAGGGCACCATGACCCCGAGATCGATCACCTCGAAGTTGTTGCACTGGAGGACGACGCCCACGATGTTCTTGCCGATGTCGTGCACGTCGCCCTT
>CAZTGY010000359.1:0-3232 GCA_964613445.1 uncultured Chromatiaceae bacterium
TCTGCACGGTCTTCAGGCGGTGAGCGATCAGCAGCACCGTACGGTTGGCCGTGAGGCGCTCCAGCGCCACGAGGATGACGGACTCTGTCTCGAGATCGATCTGGGACGTGGGCTCGTCGAGGACGATGATCGGTGCATTCTTGAGCAACGCGCGGGCGATGGCCACGCGCTGCACCTGGCCGCCGGACAATGAAAGGCCACGCTCGCCCACCAGCGTCTGCAGGCCGGCGGGGCTCGCCTGGATGAAGTCCCAGATGTTCGCGGCCTTCGCCGCCTCGATCAGCTCCCGGTCCGTCGCATCGGGCTTCGCGAGGCGGAGGTTGTCGGCAATCGTGCCGTAGAACAGGTAGGGGTCCTGGGGCACCAGCGCGATCTGCTCCCGGACCCAGTCGAGGGTCACCTTCTCGACGGGGTGCCCGTCGATCTCGATCGTGCCGGCCGTGGGCGCCAGGGTGCGGAGCACCAGGTTGGCCACCGTGGTCTTGCCCGAGCCGCTGTGGCCGATGAGGGCCACGGTCTCGCCGGCGCGCACGTCGAGGGAGAAGCGGTCCACCGCCGGCTTGTCGGTGCCCGGGTAACTGAACACCACGTCGCGGAAGCGCAGGTTGCCGGAGCCCTTCGTGGCCGGCGCGATGGCGTCGTCCGCCTGGGCCACCGTGGGCTTCTCGCCGAGGAAGGCGATGATCTTCTTGGCGAACTCGCGGCCTATGGCGCCCGCAAAGAAGAACTGGCCGATCAGGCTCAAGGGCTTGGAGAACTCGGCGCTGGCCAGGATGAGGGCCACCACCTGGCCGGCGGACAGGAAGCCCGCGTCCATCCGCAGCAGCGCGACGACCGTGAGCACCAGAGTGGTGCCCAGCGCGAAGCCGAAGTCCACCAGCAGGATCATCACCTGGTTGACGAACAAGAGGCGCATGGTGATCACCCGCTGCTCCTCGGTGGCCGCGTACATCTCGGCGCCGCGCTTGGCGCCCAGGTTGAACATCTTCAGGGTCGTCATGCCCTGCAGGGCGTCGAGGAAGGCGGCGCTCTGCTGGTTGTTGACGTCCGCGTACTTGTCGCTGACCTTGCGGAACTGCTTGGAGAGTGCGCCCAGGAACATCGGCGTCAGGGGTATGGCCACGATCAGGGACAGGCCCACCACCCAGTCCACGACGCCGATGTAGATGCAGAGCGCGATGGGCGTGGCCATCCCGACCGCGAACTGCACGAAATACACGCCGTAGAAGAGCTCGATCCAGTCCATGCCGTCCACGGCGATGTTCGCGAGCTCGCCGGTACGCTTCTTGTCGAGTACCGCGGGGCCCAGGCGGAGCGCATGCTCGTACACCATGTCCCGGACCGACAGCTTCGTCTGGGATGAGGCCCGGTACTGGGCGAAGCGGAAGAACCAGCCGGCAGCGAGCTTGGCCAGCAGCAACCCGAGCAGGACGGGCAGGTACTTCTCAACCACGTCCTCGCCCTTCATGAGTCCGTCGATACCGAGGCCGAGGACGGTGTAGAGGGCCAGGGAGAGCAGCACGCCGGCGATGCCCGCGACGATGCCCGCGATGAGCCACTGGCTGGTGGACTTGACGATCAGGCGCTTGTCGATGCCGAGCATGTTGGTTTTCCTTGCGCTGCGGTGCCGCAGGCGCGGGCTCTGACTGGGAGCGAAGTGTCCCGTTACTATAGACCTTCAAGTCAAATTCAGGGTCAACCGGACCGGGACAGCGAATGCCCACCAGCACACAGCGGGAGTTCACCATCGGGGCCCTGGCCAGGCGGGCTCGCGTTGCCCCCTCCGTACTTCGCTACTACGAGAAAGAAGGATTGCTGGTCCCCGGCCGGCGCACGGCCTCGGGCTACCGCGTCTACGGCCCGGAAGCCGAGAAGACGCTGCTGTTCATCAACCGGGCCAAGCGCCTGGGATTCTCGCTGGATGACATTCGCCAGTTCCTGGCGGCGGGCAGGGCCGAGGCCGGCGAGAAGCCGGCGAAGAAGAACGGCGGCAAGGCGGGCGATGTGGCGCAGATCGCCGAGGACCGCTTCCTGGAGATCGAGCGGCGGCTAACCGAGCTGCTGGTGCTCCGGCACGAGCTGGAAGTCTTCCTGCGGGAGATGTCAGACCAGTTGCCGGCCGCCGACAGTGCACGCCGCCTGTACCGGCGCCTCGTGGACCACGTCTGCGGCCACAGCAGCACGCCGCAGGACGAGGCCGCCTCCTTGAGTGCCCTCATGAAGCGGATGGGCTGCAACCTGGCCTCGCTGAACCGGGGCGAGGCCCTCGACGTGCTCCGCGGCCGGCACATCCACGTGTGGCGCGAGACGGAGGGCTACAGCGTGCTGGTGCCGGGCGATGACCCGCGCATCGGGCAGGCCCTGGAGCAGATCGCGGCCTCGGAGGCGGGGTGCGAGGCCCACGCGGAACCGCAGGTGGAAAAGACGGCCGAGGGCCATGTGTTCTCGGCCCACGGCGACAACGCGTTCCTGTTCGCCCAGTTCTTCCTGGCGCTGGAGACCCGGGCACCCGCCTGACGGGAGCCCGCCCGACTGGAACCGGGAAGGGCGGCACAGTTCACGTAATCAGGCCGCCGGGGCCGGTAGCATCCGGTCATGAACGCCACTCCGGAATCCCGTCCCGGGCGCCGGCCGCCAGGACCCCTCGGCGGCCTGAGCCTGCTGGCCGTACTGGCCGGCCTGCAACTGGCCGGATGCGCCAGCATCAGCGAATCCGAGTGCAAGCTGTCGGACTGGCGCGCCGTCGGGTACGAAGACGGCTCCCAGGGCCGTGCGACGGACGACTTCGGCAGGTACCGGAAGAGCTGCGCGGAGCACGGCGTGGCGCCGGACTTCCAGGCCTACCAGACAGGCCGTGAGGCCGGACTGCGGGAGTACTGCCAGGAGTCGCGCGGCTTCCAGGAGGGTTCCCGCGGCGCCACGTACCAGGGCGTCTGCCCGGCCGACACCGAGGGAGAATTTCTCGCCGGCTACGACGACGGGCGGACGCTGCACGACCTGGAGTCCAGCCTGCGCTACACCAGCCGCCAGATCGCGGATGATGAGGCGCGAATCAAGCAGATCGAAGTGGACCTCGCCGACAACATGACGGCGGCGATCACCTCCACGACCCGCGAGGAGCGGGCCCGGCTGGTGGTGGAAACGAAGCAGCTTGCCGAAGAACGGGCCACGCTCAGCCGCGAGATCAAGGACCTGCGGGCCAGGCGCGAGGCACTCGAAAGAGAGCTCGCTG
>CAZTGY010000360.1:0-3221 GCA_964613445.1 uncultured Chromatiaceae bacterium
AACCGGTGCAGAAACCGCGGTTTGGAGATCGTGGATTTCACCTATGCGCTGGCCGGCCAGCGCTGGACTGGCGTGATCGGCGTGCCTACAGTTGCACTTCATGTCCAGGGCGTCGTATGGCGCCGGGTGCCTGAATTGCAGAGAAAGCTCGATCCGTGGCGGCTGTTCTTCCCCTCCGCATTCCTCCTCGCGCCGGTCAATGTGCTTGCCTGGCTGGCACTGCGCCACGGGTTGATTGACTGGCCTGTAAGCGTCTCCGCTGCCTGGCACGGGCGCGAAATGCTGTTCGGCTACAGCTTCGCGGTCGTTGCGGGCTACCTGCTGCAGTCGATGGCCACGCCGGTGGTGCTCCTGTTGTGGCTGCTCTGGCTCGCGGGGCGGCTGCTCTGGCTGGTGCAATGGGCAAGCCCCGACCCGCGGCTGGAGCTTCTGGTTGGCGGGGCATTTCCCGCCGTGCTCGCGGTGCTCGGCGCGCGCCGCTTCCTGGCTGTCAAGCGGGCGCGCAACCTGGCCTTTCCCCTGATCATGCTGGCACTGGGGTTCGCCGCCGTGGCGAGCTACGCGACCGAACTTGGCCTGCTGCCGTCGCCGGAGCGCAGTGCCGTCGCCCTGTCGGTCTATGTGGTGGCGCTCCTGATCATGGTGATGGGCGGCCGGGCGGTATCCACCGCAACGGTCGGGGCGCTCCGTGCCCACGGGCACCTGGTCCGGGTTCCCCCGCGCCCGGGGCTCGAGGCAGCCACTGCACTGGGCATGACGCTCTTCATTGCCCTGGACGGATCTGGTCAGCCGCTGGCTGCGGGCCTCGTGTCGCTGGCAATCTCGCTGGTCATCGTCATCCGGATGCGGGATTGGCACTTCGGCGGCGTAGTCCACGACCCGGAAGTCTGGCCGCTCCACATGGGCTTCCTGTGGCTCGCACTGGGCCTGGCGCTGATCGGGCTCGAGCGGCTGGCGGCGATAAGCCTGCCGGACTCCGGTGCGCTTCACGCGCTCGCAGCCGGTGGCATCGGTACGGTCACGCTGGTGATGGTCCTGCGGGTTGCGCGCCAGCGGGCCAGCGAGCTCCCGGCGTCCACCGGCTGGTTGCAGGCCCTGCAGCTGATCATGGCCCTGGCGGTCCTGCTGCGCGTCGCCGGCAGCTGGGCCCTCCCCGGGCATAACAGCACCATGCTGTGGCTGTCGGCGGCGGCTTGGACCATGGCTTTCGGGCTCGGTGCCCTGCAGCTGCTGCCGGCCGTGCTGAGACCGGCACGTGCGACCGGTACCTGATCGCCCCCCTGCGGGATACCCGTATAGCCAGCAGGTCCGGCCGATTGCACCATCGACCAAGGCCTGCTACCTGGAAATGCCTGGGAGATCCAGGCGGGGAACGTCATGAAGAAACGGCTTAGTCCGCCACAGCGCCTCTACCTGCTCTTCGTCGTGGTATTTCTGGCGTCGACAGGTTCATTCATGGCAACCATCTGGCCACAGCGTGATCCGGGGGTCATGGCGGATCTTCGCTCCCCCGATTGCCAGGCCTGGCGTGAATTGCCGGATGGGGTCTTTCCCGACGAATATCCCGAGCCGAACAAGCATTGCTACTCGATCCGCTCCCTGAATTTCCACGAGCACGTCATCGTCCGGTCAGAAAGTGACTACGAGAGATACCTGACCGGGCAACGCGCAAGGACGGCCCTGGCCAGCCTCGCCGTCTGGGCGGGCTTCTCCCTGGCGGTCTACCTGCTCGGGCGACTGAGCCTGTGGGCGAAGGGCACCTTGCCGAAGTGGGGCGAACCAAAGGCCAGATAGATGGTCCTCGCAATCATCATCGGGTATCTGGCCGGTGCGGTGCTGGCATTCTTCGCGTCCCGGCGACTCCTGGGGGCAATGGCAGGCCGGCTGGCCGCCAATGATGCGCAACGGAGAAGCATGAAGGTGGCGGGCGCCATTTTTGGTGCCATCGCCCTCGCGCCGTCGATATTCATGGCCATGATAATCGGGGGAGGCAGCGTGGCGGGACGTTACGCCGGGATGGCCTCCAGGGCCCTGGGCTGGGGTGAAGCCGGCGCATATCCGCTTGTTTCACTGGGCCTGATGGCAATCATGATCATGACGGTAACCGTCGTCGCCGCCATGGGAGCCGGCATGGGGTTTCTGGCGGCGCCGAGACAGAATCGTCCGTCGTTGTCACTGCGAATTGACAATCGGCCGTGAAGCAAAGGTAGAGAGCGATGCCTTTCGTCGTCACTGAAAACTGCATCAACTGCAAGCACACCTATTGCGCGGACGTCTGCCCGGTTGACAGCTTTCACGAGGGCCCCAACTTCCTCGTGATCAATCCGGATGAGTGCATCGACTGCGCCATCTGCGTGCCGGCATGCATCGTCGGTGCCATCGTGGAGGAGCGGGACGTGCCCCGGGACCAGCGGCCGTTCATCCAGCTGAATGCGGAACTGTCGGCTGCCTGGCCCAGGATCCCCCGCGGAAAGCCGCCACCTCCCGACGCCGAGGAATGGGACGGAGTGCTCAACAAGCGAAGGCTGCTCGAACGCTAGGCAGCCACCAGGAACCATGGCCCCCCGGCCATCGGGCTCTAGAAGCTTCTGCTGTCCTTCAGGCGGCCTTGCTCGTCGAAGAACTCCCACAGGCCGTCCCGCTCCCGGTCCTTGAAGCTTCCGCGCCTCTTCAGCTTGCCGTTCTCGTAGTAGTACTCCCAGAAGCCGTCCGGCTTCCCGTCCTTGTAGCAGCCCTTGGTGCTTTTCCGGCCGGAATCGTAGAACTTCTCGAACAGGCCATCGGGCTCGCCGTCCTTGTACGTCAGCCTTTCCCAGAGCTGTCCGTTTTCGTAGTACCTCTCGAAACGACCGCTCGGCCTGCCCTCCACGGAGTTCCCCTTGATCTTCAGCCGGCCGTTTTCGTAGTACAGCTCCCAGGGGCCGTCCCGCTCGCCATCCTTGAAGTTCCCCTTGAATGCCAGATGCCCCGTTTCGTGGAAGATCTCCCACGGGCCGTCCTGCTTGCCGTCCTTGTAGGCCCCTTTGGCCTGCAACTCACCATGCTTGTTGAACCAGCGGGACGGTCCGTCCGGATGCGCAGGGTGCGAGAAGAAGTCCCTGATGAAAATGATGAGCTTCAGCATGCCGCACTCACATTTCTCTAACTGATGGCTCCATCCCCGAAGGTTCCAACTTCCCTCACCTTGCCATCTGCATCGTACAGCTCGTATGGACCGGCCA
>CAZTGY010000361.1:0-3206 GCA_964613445.1 uncultured Chromatiaceae bacterium
GCTCCAGGTTCTCGATCACGCGCCGGTCCTCCTCGACGATCACCCGGTTCTGCCGCTCGGAGACGAAGTCGAACAGCGGCGCCGTGAAGAAGTTGCGCGCGCTCACCAGGAAGGAGCGCGTGGCAAAGAGGTCCACCGGCGTGTCGAAGGCGTACTGGTAGACGGACATCCGGCTGTCGATGTGGATGCGGGTGACGAACTGGGACGGGCCATGGAACGTGGTGCCGGCGACGGTCTCCCGGCTCTGGTCCCGGAAGTGCTTCCAGAAGCCGCCTGCCTGGTTGCGGAAGCGCACTTCCATGCCGGCGCCCCAGTCGGATTCCTGCACCTCGTAGGCCGGGACGGAATACTCGGGGTCCTGGCCCCGCCGGCCGACGATGTGCACGAACTCGGCGTGCGCCGGATCGAGGGCGTTCTCCACCACCCGCCGGTAATTGGCCTTGAGCGAGAACTCCGAGGTGTTGCAGCGCCAGCCCGCCTGGTCCCACTCGGGGACGGCCATGAGCGGCGGGCGCTCGGCCTCGGGCAGGTCGCCCAGGAAGGCAAAGACGATGCCGTAGCGTTCCTGCACCGGGTAAGAGTCCACGCGCACCCGGCCGGGCACCGGCGCCTGGCCGGGGCCCAGCGACGGGATGCGCTGGCACTGGCCGCTGCCCGCGAACTCCCAGCCGTGGTAGGGGCAGACCACGCGGTCTGCGGTCACCCAGCCGTCGGAGAGCGAGGCACAGCGATGGATGCAGACGTTGCTCAGGCACCGGGCCAGGCCGTGGCTGTCCCGGAAGAGGACGAAGTTCTGCCCGAGCATGCGGACCTTCACCGGCTTGTCCCGCAGGTTCGCCGACAGTTCCGCCGCGTACCAGAAGTTGATCAGCATCGCCGTACCCCCGGAGGACGGCGCTAGAGGGCCGGGAACTCCGCGATGCCCGCGAGGCTCCGGCGGCCGCCGCCCTGGTCGGTCTGCACGTGGCACAGGACCTCGCCGGACTCCAGGCTGAACTTGCAGGCGACCCCGGTGAAGATGTTGGCGGCGACGGCATGGCGCTGGTCGTGGCACACGGCGATCTGCGCGAAGCCGTAGCCGAACTTCTCCAGGCTGTAGGTGCGCACCACCTTGCCGCTCTCGTCGTAGCACTCCACCGTGCCACCGCGGGTGACCAGCAGCCGCCCGTCCTGGCAGTAGGCCAGGGCGATGAACCAGTTGCGGTCGTAGAGGTTGCCGCCTTCCACCACGGCCAGGTCCGGCATCTGCCGGCGCTTCAGCACGTCGTAGCGCATCAGGCGCTTGCCGGTCTCCGTCGTGTAGGCGATGTACTGGCCCGACGGGTGCAGCGCCAGGTGCGTCACGCCCTTGAAGCCGGACAGCTCGACGGCGGTCTCGGTGGGGTAGTCGTCGACCAGCTTCAGGTCCTTGTCGAACCGGTAGACGTGGCCGTCGCCGATGCGGTCGGTCCCCGGCACGTACTTCATCATCGAGCCCCAGTAGGGCTTGGTGCCCTTCAGGGTCTCGCCGAGGTAGATGCTGCCGTCCTGGCCGAAGGCCGCGGTGCCGAAGGCCCGGTGCGCAAAGGTGTGGTCGGGCATCTGCCGGCCGTAGCGATCCACGCGGATCACCTTCTGGGTGTGGATGTCGAAGCCCCAGAGCGTGCCCTGGGGATCGAACGTGAGGCCCATGACCAGGTGCCGGTGGCCCTCGGTCCAGAGCACGCCCTTCGGCTTGAGGTCCGCGTCGTACTGCAGGATGCGGCCGAGGCCCGCGTGATCGTCCGTCGGGTCGTTCAGGTACGTGCAGCCGAGCACGATGTCGCCGGGGGCAAAGGGCCGGATGGTGTTCTCGAGCACGTAGCCGTAGCTGCGCGCGACGAAGCGGGTGAAATCCCGGGCGGGCTGGGTGTCCACCAGCTGCGCGGTGGGCCGGGCGGGATCGGCGCCGTACTTCGCGGGATTCTGGGGTGCGGGCTGTCCGGACATGGTGTGGTCTCCTGATAAACGAAGCCGAAAACGTACATGGGGATCGCCGTGGCGCCGAGGAAACTGGAACCGAACATGGGGCCTCCGCCAGGGGGAAGATCCTATCTTGGCGACGTTTATTTTGAAAGTGTAACGCAAGATCCGGCGTGCCATTGCCGGATGGAGCCCGACCCGGGCTAGCCTGCCGGGTGTTTCCTCCCCGGTCCGAGGAACATCTCCCGCACCCGGGCCGCGCCCAGCACCCGCACCAGCTCCGTCATCGTGCAGTAGACGAGTATCACCAGGCCGATGTAGATCTCCAGGGCCCAGAAATGGGGCCACACCTGTTCCGCCAGCATCTTCTCGTTGCCCGCGACGAACCCGCCGGCCGCGCGCCAGAACTCCACCAGCCGCTCCAGGTAGTGCAGCGCCGTGGCAGCGAGCAGGTAGACGGTGGTCTTCCAGGCGATGTTCCAGGCCAGCGGCCTGCCCGGGTACCGGTTGATGAAGGGCAGCAGGTCGGCAAGCACCACGGCCTTGGCGAGGATGAGCGCCCCCAGGGTCACCGTGGCCGAGGATGCGACGGCGATTCCGGTGCCCTCCAGCATCAGCACCCGGACGAGCGCGATGAGGTGGAGCGAGACGAAGAAGTAGAGGGTGGGCGGAATCAGTTCGCGGAATTCCTCGCGCACCTTGTTCATTGCAGTGCTCACGGCGTCGCTCCTTTGCCGGCCAGGTCGGCGCGCGGGCCGCTGCCAGCGCGTCACCCTGGCCCGGGCAGCGTCACTCGGCCGTGGTCGGGTCGATCATCTCGCGCACTTCCGAGATCCGGTTCGCCGGGAAGCCGCCCAGCCTGGCGTGCTCCCGGATCAGGGCTTCGTTCGGCGCGATGTACACGCAGTACACCTTGTCGTCCGTCACGTAGCTCTGGACCCACTGGATCGAGGGCCCGAGCTTGTTCAGCACGGCGCAGGACTGCGCCGAAATCCCCTGCAGGTCGCCGCCGCTAAGCTTCCCCGCATTGGGAATGTCCCGTTCGATGACGTACTTGGGCATGCCGGTTCTCCTCGAGATTTTCAGGTCCAGGTCGCCAAGGGTACTGCAATCCAGACGGCCCGTGCCCGGGCCACCAGCCGGCCTTCGCCGTCGTGCACCGCGGAGCCGGCGACATGCTTTCGCCCCTCGATGCCGAGCGGCCAGGCCGTGACCACGCAGGGCTCCCCGGCCAGCAATGTGCCGTCTATGGAGGCGCAGAGCTC